>CAMPKM010000547.1 GCA_946887155.1 uncultured Gemmatimonadota bacterium | reverse complement strand
GCCGGGCAGCACCGTCGCAGGGGTCCGCGACCAGTATGACGCGCCACTGCTGGCATTGAGCGCCATCGTCGGTCTCACTCTGCTGATCGCCTGTGGCAACATCGCGAACCTTTTGATCGCGCGTTCGCTCGCCCGTCGGCACGAATACAGCGTGCGCTCGGCGCTCGGTGCTTCTGCTGGCCGGCTGGGCCGGCAGGTCCTGGCGGAAAGTGTGCTGCTCGCGGTCATAGGTGCGGCGTCAGGCATCATAGTAGCGGTGCTGGGGAGCCGTTTCCTGGTCGCGCAGATCTCGTCCACCACGAACCGGGTCTTCAACCGCATCTTCCTCGACGTCGGGCTGGACTGGCGCGTGGTCGGGTTCACCGCGGCCATCGCGATTCTCACGACGCTCATCTTCGGTGTGGGACCGGCTCTTCGGTCGGCGAGAGTGGCGCCGATCGATGCCATGAAAGAGCAGGGTCGGGCGCTTTCCGGGCGCCACGGCGGTCTCGCCAGCTCGCTCGTCGCCATGCAGGTCGCCGTGTCGCTCGTCCTGCTGGTCGGCGCGGGTTTGTTCGTGCGAACGTTTTCTACGCTGGCCAACCGCGAGATGGGCTTCCGCCCGGCGCAAGTCCTCGTGCTCGAGTTAGGCACCGACCGCGCGGGCACCGACTCGGCTTCCCGCCGCGAGATGTATCAACGCATGATTGACGGCGTCGCCGCGATACCCGGAGTCGCGAGCGCGTCCATCTCTTCGGTGACCCCGGTGACCGGGTCGAACTCGACGCGGTTCATGACGTTTCCGGGACGACCGGAATTGCCCGAACGCGAACGTCGCGTGTGGACCAACGGGGTGACGCGAGACTGGTTCACGACGCTCGGGATGCCGCTCAAGACCGGTCGCGGGTTCGATGGGCGGGACCACATCGGCTCGGGCCGTGTCGTCGTGGTCAATGAAGCGTTCGTCCGGAAGTATTTTTCCGGCGTCAACCCGATCGGCGTGACGATCGCCGACCAGCCGTCCTCATTTTCGGATCCGAGACCGATCGAGATCATCGGTGTCGTGCAGGACGCCGTGTATCGGTCGCTTCGTGAACCGGTACCGCCAACGATGTACTGGGCCATCGAACAGCAGGCGCGCCCGCCCGCGGCTGTGGCGATGATGGTTCGCACCGCGCCTGGAGAGACCGGTCTGCTGAAACAGCGCATCAGCGAGGCCATCACGCGCGTCAACCGGAACGTCACGACTGCCGCCCGTCCGCTGACCGATGTCGTCGACGCCGCATTGGCTCAGGAACGACTGGTCGCCAGGCTTTCGGCGTTCTTCGGCGTTCTCGCGCTCATCCTGGCCGCGCTGGGTCTCTACGGCATCACGTCGTATTCCGTGACGCGCCGCCACACCGAGCTGGGCATTCGCATGGCGTTAGGCACGGCACCGCGGCAGGTCGCGGGCCTGGTCCTGTCGACGGTCGCGAAGCTGGTGGTGGTCGGACTCGTTGCGGGAGCTGTCGTCAGCTGGTGGGCGTCGCGGTTCATCGAGGGCATGCTGTTCGACCTCGCCCCCCACGACATACCGACGATGGCAGGGGCGGCGGCGCTGCTTGGGATCGTTGCGCTCCTCTCCGGCTGGTTCCCCGCCCGTCGCGCCGCCAGCATCGACCCGGCCAGAATCCTGCGAGACGGTTGACCCCGTGGGCCTTGCCTGTGGCCGCGTTCGTCAGGCACACCGCGCCGCACGATCCAGCAGCAGCTTTCGCTCCCTGGCATTTTGGGTCATGAACGCGGCGCGCTCGAATTCGCCGCGAGCGTCCTCGAGCCGGCCGAGCTTGAACAGCAGGTCCCCGCGCACCGCGGGCAGCAGGTGATACGACTTCAGTGCCGGCTCAGCACGGAGATCATCGACGATCTCCAGTGCCGCTTCCGGTCCGTCCGCCATGCCGACGGCGACTGCCCGATTCAGTTCGACGACCGGCGACGGGTTGAGCTCGGCCAGGGCGTCGTACAAGGCGACGATGCGCGTCCAGTCGGTCTCTGCGGCACTCAGGGCACGGGCATGACAGGCCGCAATGGCTGCCTGAAGCGCGTACGGACCTAACGATCCGCCGATCTGCTGCGCTCGATCCAGCGCCCGCAGGCCACGCTGGATGAGGAGCCGGTCCCACCGCGATCGGTCCTGCTCCAGGAGAAGGATCGGCTCTCCATCCGGTCCAACCCGCGCCCGGGATCGCGACGCCTGGATCTCCATCAGGGCCACGAGTCCGTGGACTTCAGCGTCGTCAGGCGCGAGTTGCGCCAGGATGCGCCCGAGGCGCAACGCATCTTCACACAACGCCGGTCGCAGCCAGTCGTCTCCGGCCGTGGCGGAATAGCCCTCGTTGAACACGAGGTAGATCACCCCCAGCACCGACGTGATGCGCGCGGCGCGATCGTTGCCGCGCGGGACTTCGTACGGCACACGCGCTTCGGCCAGGGTGCGTTTGGCGCGCACGATCCGCTGGGCAATCGTCGTCTCGGAGACCAGAAAGGCT
>CAMPKM010000546.1 GCA_946887155.1 uncultured Gemmatimonadota bacterium | reverse complement strand
CGGGTGTATCCTGTAGCCGAACCCCGCACAGGAGCACGGCAATGCGAGTGGGAGTCCTGGGTTCGGGCCTGATGGGCGCCAAGCTCGGCACCATCTTCGCGCGCACCGGTCATGAGGTGACGTTCAGCTACTCCCGCAGCGAGCGGAAACTCGCGCGCCTGGCCCGCGAGGCTGGTAACGGCGCCTGCGCGGGGACACCGGCGGAAGCAGCGCGAGACGCTGACACGATGCTTCTTTCCGTGCACTGGTCGCGCATCAATGACGTGCTGAAACAGGCCGGTGACCTGGCGGGAAAGGTCGTTGTGTCGTGTTCGCTCCCCATGAACCGAAGCGACACGGCGCTCGTCGTTGCACATACCTCGTCGGGCGCCGAGCGCCTCGCGAGCAAGATTCGCGGCGCGAACGTGGTAAGCGCGTTCAACACGATACCCAGCGAGGTGTTGTTCGGCGTCTACCGGTCGCGCCGCCGGCCGCGCCCCAGCCTGATCTACTGCGGCGATGACGCAGGAGCGAAGAAAGTGGCCGCGAAATTGATTCGCGACGTCGGCTTCGATCCCGTTGACGCAGGTCCGCTGGAGATGGCGCGTTACATGGAACCGTATGCGCTGCTGGTTGCGCAAATCGCCTACGAAGGCGACGGTGGCCCCGGGCTTGCCTATCGATTCGAGCGCTTTACAGCTTCGAGTCGATGAGGTGTTCCCAGTCGAGTTCCGCCAGGTCGAGTTCTTCCTCGATCCGCTGAAACGCGGCGTCCCCGATGGTTCCGTCGGCGCGAAGCGCCACCAACCGTTTGCGTCTCGCCTCCCGCCCGGGCCAGCGCGACCAGCGCGGGGTACGGCGCCCCTATTCGACGGGAGAGCGCCGCGAGCGCCGCTCCCAGCAGGAGCAGTCCCAGCACGACCTCGAAGATCTGCATCAGGTGTTCGTGATGACCATGAGCAAGATGAACAGGGCCGGAAAAATCAGGGGACCGGAGTCGTTAGGACTCCGGTCCCCGTGACTGCATCGAAGCAGTTACGGCGCCTTGGTAGCGATGAACGTCCCGTTCACCACCTGTTCCCCCGTAGGGGTTTTGTAGGTGGCAACAAGGTTGCCATGCATCATGCCGTCCATCCTGACGCCGGCGGTCCGCACCGTCACCATGACACCCTGCCGGAGAACGCTCTCGTATTCGGCCGACTGCGTGACGAGGCTGTCACCGGACATGGAGGCAGTGACCGGAACGTTCGGGCGACCTTCGAGTGTCAGCGTCCACGTTCCGTCCGGCATACCCGCCAACGTCGTCCTGACGGTGTCCGGCGTTCCTTCAAGAATCGAAGCAACGTTCCACGTGCCCGCGAAGTCTGCGACGGTTGGAGCAGCCGCCGGTGGCGGCGGAGGCGTTTCCTCTTCCTTGGGTGCGCAGGCGATGACGGCGATGAGCGCGAACAGCGCGGCGGTACGCATGTGTGTCGTTCCTCGTTCTTTATGGGGGAGACCGCTGGGTGCGTAGAAGCTACGCGATTCCGCGCCGGTCACAACGGGAGCTCGGCCCGCCGCGATGGAATCAACTTTATCGGTCTTCGGGGAACGTGTGGGTGGAATCCCGACATTTCAATGCCGGATGGAAGTCCCGATCGTTGACGTCCACATCCGTCACGTTTTCGCGAGATCCGCGTTCCGGTGTTCGTGTGCATCGGGGAAGCACCAATTGACGCGGATCGCGCTGAAAACGGCGGATGGAGCCGGCGTGCGCTTCCGGAGTTCGGCACTGGAAGGCGCCCTCTCAAAGTCGAAGAATCAGGCTTTCCTGGTTCGAATTGATTGCAATCGACGCCAACGAGTCCACGATGGTGTCAGCGGCCTCAAGGGCATCCGCCGGGAACGTCGTCGACAGCCCGAATACCATCGCGCCCGCCGCGTGGCCCGCCGCAATGCCGGCAGGCGTATCCTCGAAGACGGCACAACGCGACGGATCCACACCGAGCCGGCGCGCCGCGATGAGATACCCTTCGGGCGACGGCTTCCCTTCCCGTACGTCTTCGGCCGCCACGAGCACGTCCGGAACCGGTAGCGCCACATGCCGTAGCCGAAGTCGCGCCAGCGCTCCGCCCCCGGACGTCACAATCGCCCGTTGTCCTTCAGCCAAGGTGCCTAACGCAACGGCAGCGCCCGGCAGGGAAACGATCCCATCGAGATCCGCGAGTTCGGCCTCGGCGAGCCACTGAACTTCGGCATCAGTATCCAGGTGCGGTGCGATCTCGCGCACCGTATCGAAGCTTCGGCGACCGTGAGCCCTGCGGACGATGTCTGGAACGTGTAGCGATCGGCTCACAGACCACCGCTGCCATGTTCGTTCGACGACGGTGTGCGAATCGACCAGCACGCCATCCAGGTCGAAGAGGATCGCGTCGAACGAGTATTGTTTCACCTTTGCTGTCGCCGACGACGAAACCGTCAGTACGACGCGCCGAAGAACACCGCGTTGGCGAAGATCGCGAGCTGCCCGCGCGACAGATCGCGGAAGTTCGGATC
>CAMPKM010000545.1 GCA_946887155.1 uncultured Gemmatimonadota bacterium | reverse complement strand
ACTGGCGGCCGTCGGTATCCGACCAGCCGCGCGGCTATGACGTACCGCGCGAGCCGATCGACAACATCGCGCGTGTCATCGTCATATGGCTGGGCAGAAGGCGCTGATGGGGATGAGTTGGTGAGTTGATGAGCAATCACTTCAACGCATCAACTCACCAGTCCCCCCAACTCCGATCAGTCTCCGGCTTCCGGGACCGCCCCCGGCGGCACGCGGTGCTCGGCGGTCGTCTGCGCGACGCGGATGCCGACCTTCCGGCTGAACCAGCTCCGCCACTGGTCGAAGATCTCGTAGAACGTCGGGATGGCAATCAGCGTCAGCAGCGTGGACGTGATCACGCCGCCAATCACCGCCCTGCCTAACGGCGCGCGGAAGTCGGCGCCCTCGCCGGCCCCGATCGCCACCGGCATCATGCCGGCGATCAGCGCGAACGTCGTCATGAGGATCGGCCGTAACCGGATGGCGCCACCCTCGATGAGCGCATCGCGCAGTGACAGCCCGTCGCGTTCGCGCGCCCACTTGGCGAAGTCGATCAGCAATATCGCGTTCTTGGCGACGATCCCCATCAACAGGATCACCCCGATCAGGCTCATGATGTTGAGCGTGTCGCCGGTGATCAACAGCGCCAGCACCACGCCGATCAATGACAGCGGCAGCGACATCAGGATCGCCAGCGGATCGACGAACGAACCGAACTGCATCACCAGGATGAGGTACATGAGCAACACCGCGGTGCCGAGCGCCGCGAATACCTGGCCGAAGACCTCGGCCTGGTCCTTGGCCTCACCGCCCTGCGTGAGCCGGTACCCCTCGGGCAGCTCGCCGAGGATCGGCGCCAGTGCGACGTCGATGTCGGCCATGACTTCGGAGAGCGAACGGCCCTCGGTATTGGCCTGCACCGTCACGACCTTGGCGCGGTCGAGGTGGTCGATCTGCGCCGGGCCGATGCTCTGTCGTACGGTCGCGATCTGGCCTAACGGCAACGTGACCGGCCCGCTCGCCCCCTGGATGGTGATCGGGAGCTGCTCGAGGTCAGCGGTGCGACTCCGCGCCTCGGGCGAGAGCCGGACGTAGACGTCGCGCGTCTCGCCCTGCGGGTCGACCCAGTCGCCGGCGTCGATCCCGGCAAACGCCGGCCGCAGGGCCTGGGCCACCTGGCCGACCGTGATGCCTAACGAACCGGCGACGCCGCGGTTGAGCTGGACGTCCAGCTCCGGCTTCTGGCCCTTGGTCGACAGCCCGACGTCGACGGCGCCGGGAACGGACTTCACCGCCGCCAGCATCCGATCGGCAAACTGCGCCAGCGTCCGCGAATCCTCGCCACGCAGCTCGAGCTGGATCTGCTTGAAATTCCCCGCCCACACGTTGTTGAACACCGTGAACGTCGCCCCGCCAATCCTCGACAGGTCGCGGCGGAGCAGCGCGCTGAACTCGTTCTGGGGCAGGTCCCGTTCCGCCTTCTTCGTCATCTTCACGTAGACGTCGGCGCGGTCCACACCGCCCGACGCGCCACCGATCGTCGTGTACGTCGCCGCCGTTTCCGTGTAGCCCCGGGCGATGCGCGCCGCTTCTTCTGCCTTGAGCCGCGTGTACTCGAGGTTCGAGCCCGGCGGCGTCTCCACGACGATCAGCGCCTCCGAATTGTCGGCGTCCGGCATGAAGCCGCCACCGCCGAACATCACCTGCAGCGTGATCGCCCCGACGAACGACAGCACCGACAGGCCCACCACCGCCCAGCGGTGGTCGAGCGCCCAGGCGATCAACTTCCGGTAGTTGTCTGCCTGACGATTGAACCATTTGTTGAACCGGTCCAGTGCCCGCGATATCGGGTTGCGATGCTGGCCTTCCTCCAGTTCGGGGTCGGCCCAGTACGCCGACAGCATCGGGTCGAGCGAAAACGAGACGAACAGCGACACCAGCACCGAGCAGGCGATCGTCAGCGCAAACGGCTTGAACCACTGCCCGGCGATGCCGCTGATGAACGCGATCGGGATGAACACCGAGACGATCGAGAACGTCGTCGCGGCGACCGCCAGCCCGATCTCGTCGGTGCCGTCGCGGGCCGCGGTGAAATGGTCTTTCCCCATCTCGATGTGCCTGACGATGTTCTCGCGCACGACTATCGCGTCGTCGATCAGGATACCGATCGCCAGCGAAAGCCCCATCAGGGACATCGTGTTCAGCGTAAAGCCGAACACCAGCACCGCGATGAATGACGCCAGCACCGAAACCGGCAGCGCCAGGCCGGTGATGACCGTCGATCGCCACGAGTTCAGGAACACGAACACGACCAGCACCGTCAGCAACGCGCCGACAAACAATGCCTCCTCGACGCTCGCCACCGACGCTTCGACGCGCTCGCCGGAATTCTTCACCACTTCGATCCGGACGCCGGTCGGCAGCGTCCGCTGCAGTTCCTCGAGACGCGTCACGACACGCTCGGCGACGTCCGTGGTGCTGTATCCCTTCGACTTGCGGACGTCGATACCGTCCGCGTCACGACCATTGTAGATCG
>CAMPKM010000544.1 GCA_946887155.1 uncultured Gemmatimonadota bacterium | reverse complement strand
GAGTCGGCCTGCGATGGTAGATAACTCCTGCTGGCTCGCTTCGAGAGTGGCGCCGGCTTGCAGCCGGCCGAGCGCCCGGAAGTAGTGCACGTCGCGCATCGACGCCACGGCAGGGCCCGCACCGCGTAGCGCCGGCACACCACTCGAGCCGATGGTCCAGAGTTCTGCCGCGTCGGGAAACCGGAATCCGGCCGGCATCACGCCGACGACTGTCCACGGTTCATCATCGATCCGCACGGCCTGGCCGACGATATCCCGCGACGCACCGAACAGCCGCCTCCAGATCCCGTCACTGAGCACGACCAGCCGTTCATCCGTCGCCCGGTCATCCGCTGCGTTGAAGGTGCGGCCTAACGCGGCACGCGCGCCGAGCAGCGCGAAGATGTTGCCAGAGACCGAGGAGGAGAGGACGCGTTCCGGCGCGTGGTCGCTGCCAATCGTGCGCCGTGACGTGTAGTAGGCTGATAGCGAGGTGAGGGTGCGGCTTTCTCGTTGCCAGTCGAGGAAGTTCGCCGGTGCGACCTGCCGGTAATCGTTCTCCGGCATGGTTTCAAAGACGGCAACGAGCCGATCTGGTTCTGGGTAGGGAAGGGGCCGCAGCAGCGCAGCGTCAACGACACTAAAAACTGTCGTTATGGCCCCGATCCCGATGGCCAGCGTCAGGACGGCGGCGGCGGTGTAACCGCGGGACTGCCGAAGCGTGCGGAGGGCGTACCGAAGGTCGGTACCGAGGGATGACAGGCGGGGTCGAGTGGCCGGCATCGGGCGCAGGTCTGGAGGTTCACCTGTCGACAATGTTCGGCTTCAAAGGGTTGGCCGTTCGCGCCGCGCGTTCGTGGCATCTGGACCTGTGACCGGCCACCGCTTGGCATGACTTCGAAATGACTACATATTGCAGGCATGTCGAAACGTGTGCTGACGATTCGCGGCATTCCGGATGCGACGCTTCGGAATCTCCGGAAAGCAGCAAAAGGGAGCCGGCGCAGCCTGAACAGTGAACTCCTGGTCGTGCTCGAAAACGCCACGCGCTCGGGCGCCGTAGCCACTGCTGTCAGGGAGCCCGAGCCAATGCCATACCTCTCCGGTGGACCGGTCGCGTCAGCATCCTTAGCGAGTGTGGATCGAGAAGCGCTGGCCGCGATCTGTCGCCGCTTCCACATCAAATCATTGGCCCTGTTCGGATCGCGGGCTCTCGGCGTGGCGCGGAGCGACAGCGACGTTGACGTTCTGGTGGAATTCGAGCCGGGGATGACCCCCGGCTTCGGTATCATCACGATCGCCGAAGCCCTACGGCCCGTACTCGGCGGCAAAGTTGATCTCGTCACCCGGCGCGGCCTCTCACCACGCTTCGTCAGTCAGATTCTTCCAACGGCGGTGTGGCTGTACGATGCGGGATGATCGCCTAACGCTGGAACAGATGCTCGAGACGGCGCGGCGTATTCGTTCGATGGCGAGCGGGCACACCCGGAAGTCATTCGATGCCGATGAAGTGCGACAGCTGGCACTTCTTCACCTCATCCAGGTTCTGGGAGAGGCGTCGAGTCGAGTTTCGGCGGGGTTTCGCGAATCCCATCCGGAGCTTCCGTGGGGAGCCATGGCGGGCATGCGTAACCGGATCGTCCATGGTTATGACCACGTCGATCCGGACATCGTCTGGCGGGTCGCGACCGACGACGTGGAGCCCGTCATCGCGGCGCTGGAGCGATTGGTCGATTCGGCTTGAAAACGATTTCGACGGCCGCGCTGAACGGGGTTCGTCATCATGCCGGACGGAGCAGGGGCCAGTTCTGGCAACCGCCAACATGCAGCCTCATTGCCTCAGTGTGTCATCGCGTAACCTCAATCGGTCCGTAGCGCCGTGGCGGGATCCGTCCTCGATGCCCGAATCGCCGGCTCCAACGCCGCGACCAACGCAACGATCAGCAGCAGGACCATCACCGCCATGTAGACCGGTGTGTCCCCCGCGGCGACACCAAAGAGCTGCGACGCAATCAACTGCGCTCCGGCTCGCGCCACCGCCGCGCCGACCACAAGGCCGACTATCACCACCGCCAGCGCATTGCGGAAGACGCCTAACACAATCTCCGGCCGCTGGGCGCCGAGCGCAGCGCGAATGCCCAGCTCCTGGGTGCGCTCGCTTACCGCGTAGCTGATCACGCCGTAGAGCCCGATGGCGGCGAGCAGCGCTGCCGCTATCGCAAAAATCGTCAGCAGCGATGCCATGAGTCGCACCGACGCGACGTCGTTGTCGATGACCGCCTCGAGTCGCTGCACATTGTCGAGCGGAATCGACTGATCCAGCTCGCGAAGCTCACGACGAACGGCTGGAACGAGTGACAGTTCGTCCACCGAGGCACGAACGACGAGAAACATGAACGACGATGTCCGCTGGGTCGATGGCAGGTAGACCGCCGGCTCGGTGCTTGCCGCGAGCGATTGCTCCTTCACGTTTTGCACCACGCCAACGATGGTCTGCAGGCCGGTCGTTTCCCAGGAGAAATCGATCCGCTTCCCGACGGCACAT
>CAMPKM010000543.1 GCA_946887155.1 uncultured Gemmatimonadota bacterium | reverse complement strand
GAAACCGGGCACGTTCGCCTCGGCGGCGATGCGGTGCACCATGAAGTCCGTCGACATGCCGCGGTCGGTCGATGCAACGTCAACACCGATGGCGGCCACGTTGCGCTGTTCGACAAGGATCCGCACCGCCTCGGGTCCGAAACTCGGGAAGTGCAGGTTCGACGCGTCGCCCCGCGTGGTGTCGCCGAGGTATTCGAGGCGGTTCCCCCATTTGCTGCTCCAGCCCGTCCTCAGGAGCACAATGGTTCCCGCGGCGATCTGGCCGTGTTTGCTCTCGAACGCGGCAATGTCTTCGGGTGCGAGGAGGTAATCGCGATCAGCGGACGCCTTGGCGCTGACGTCGATCACCACCGCTGGAGCGACCAGCTTGTTGAGCGGGATCTGGTCCGCCGTCTGCTTGCCTTGGCCGAAGTGGATCGGCGCATCGAGGTGCGTACCGCCGTGCTCGGGGGTGCTCAACTCGTATGACGAGTAGAACCAGCCTCCGGGCGTCGGACCAAACGCCTGCTCGGGATGCTCGAACGTCTTTGTCGACGTCGGCCAGTAGATCGTGTTGGCGTTGAACGCGTGCGTCAGGTCGACGATCTCGTACCGAGCGAGGTCGAACGTCGCTGGTGCGTCAGTGGCAGGTTGCGCGCACGCCGAAACGGCCAGCAGGAGAATGGAGCGCTTCAGCATCCGTTTTCCGGTACGGGTCTACGTGCCTAACGCGGCCTGCGCCGCGGCCAGACGCGCTATGGGAACACGGAATGGCGAACACGACACATAGTCGAGACCGGCCTGGTGACAAAATGCAATCGATCGCGGTTCACCACCATGCTCACCGCAGATGCCCGCCTTCAATCCCGGCCTGGTCGTCCGGCCGTCGTTGACCGCCATGCGAATGAGCTTGCCCACGCCGGTCGTGTCCAGCGTCTGGAACGGGTCATCCGGGAAGATGCCGCGATCCACGTAGGTTGGCAGGAAACGCCCCGCGTCGTCGCGGCTCAGGCCTAACGTGGTCTGCGTCAGGTCGTTCGTGCCGAACGAGAAGAACGCCGCCTCTTTCGCGATGTCCGACGCGGTCAACGCCGCGCGGGGCAGCTCGATCATCGTGCCGATCTCATAATCCACCGGCCCCAGCGGTCCCAAGACCTGGCGGGCGATGTCCTCGAGAATGGCCTGCTGGTTCGCAAACTCGTTCAGCGACGCTACCAGCGGCACCATGATCTCGACGTGCACGTCGATGCCGCGCTTCCTCGCGCGAACGGCCGCCTCGAAAATCGCGCGGCCCTGCATCTCGGTGATTTCCGGATACGTAATGCCGAGCCGGCAGCCGCGATGGCCGAGCATCGGGTTGGTTTCGCGCAGGTTCTCGACGATGCGCACCAGTTCATGCCTCGGGAGGCGCAACTGGCGAGCGAGCAATTTCGTCTCCTCGCCGCCGTGCGGCAGGAACTCGTGCAGGGGCGGGTCGAGCAGGCGGATGTTGACCGGATATCCGCTCATCGCCTCGAAGATGGCCTCGAAGTCCGCGCGCTGCATCGGCAGCAGTTTGGCGAGCGCCCGGCGCCGTCCATTTTCGTCGCGGGCGACGATCATCTCGCGCATGGCGTGGATCCGGTCGCCCTCGAAGAACATGTGCTCGGTTCGGCAGAGCCCGATCCCTTCGGCGCCGAATCCGCGTGCCTGACGAGCGTCTTTCGGGGTATCGGCGTTGGCGCGCACCTTGAGCCGGCGCGTTTCGTCGGCCCAGCCTAACACGCGCGAGAAGGCCTGGTACACGGGCGCACGGGCCGGCATCAACTGGCCCTGCGTGACCCGCACGACCTCGGATGGCACCGTGGGGAGGTCGCCGATGAACACCCGGCCGCTGGCGCCGTCGAGCGTTATCCAGTCCCCTTCGTTCACGACCGTGCCATTGGCGCGGAACTCGCGCTTTTCGGCGTCGACGATGATGTCGCGGGCCCCGACCACGGCGCACTTGCCCATTCCGCGCGCCACCACGGCAGCGTGACTCGTCATGCCACCGCGGGTCGTGAGGATTGCCTTGGCGGCGACCATGCCATGGAAATCTTCCGGCGTGGTTTCCTCACGCACGAGGATCACGGCATCGCCTGACGAGGCGCGTTGTTCTGCGACATCGGGATCGAATACCGCCATGCCGCTGGCCGCGCCCGGAGAGGCGGGAAGGCCCGTCACGACCGGCGTCGCGCGGGCACCGGGGTCGATCACCGGATGAAGAAGCTGATCGAGTTGCGCCGCGTTCACGCGCAGCACCGCGAGCTTGTAGTCGATCAGCCCTTCGTCGACCATGTCGCAAGCAATGCGCACCGATGCCGCGGCGGTCCGCTTGCCCGTCCTCGTCTGCAGCAAATAAAGCGTGCCTCGTTCGACCGTGAATTCCAGGTCCTGCATGTCGCGGAAGTGCCGCTCGAGCTTTTCCTGCACCGCGAGCAGTTCCGCGTACGCTTCGGGCAGCCGCTTCGCCATTTCAGCGATGTGCAGCGGAGTCCTGATACCCGCGACGACATCCTCGCCCTGGGCAT
>CAMPKM010000542.1 GCA_946887155.1 uncultured Gemmatimonadota bacterium | reverse complement strand
CCCGCCTCGATCGGCGAGATCTCGATCGGGACCGAGACGAACGGCTTACCCTGATACGCCAACTTGGCGGTCAGGCGGTGCGGCTTGACCACCAGCCCTGGCACCTCGAAGGCCACCGGGGCCGTGAAGGTCGCCGTGAATCCTTCCCAACCGTCGGCGCCAGCGTCGGCGAGTCGCTCATAGTCGGTTGCGATGTCACGTCGAATGACGGCGTCAAGATCCTTCGACGTACGCGACTCGGGGATGCCGCGCCGCAGCTCCAGCGAAGCGCCGCCCTTCACCAGCAGTGCCGGCGCACCGTCCACATCGCATGCGAGGTTCATGAACTGCGCGACGACGAGGACCCCTACGTGCTGCTGGAGGCGCCCGAAGACAACTCCCTCCCGCTTCGCGGCCGCGGCGAGCCGATCGCGCAGCGCGCGCAGGTTCGACGGCGAGGAATCGTAGCGCGCGGTCATCGTCGCCTCCTTCCCGAAGTGCCGCGCATGTCGATCTCGTCACGCAGCGCCTCGACCTCGCGAGGACGGACCAAGCCCTCGCTCGCCGCCTGATTGAGCGCCCGACGGAGCTGCGCGGGGTCGGTGCCGACGGCCAGGCAGTCACGGATCGTCCTCGCTACTGTCGTCACCGGCAGGTCATCCTTCTCTGTCACGTCCTCGCGCTTCAGCGCGCGACGGTGGAGCCGATAGAGATCACCTCCGGCGGCGCGCGGATGGTTGTCGCGCGGTACCGTCAACTGGATCCGCGACGGGTTCACATCGGACAGGCCGTGCAAGACCAGCGCCGACTCATGGGACACGACCCCTCTGCCCAATGTCCAGGCCACGGCCTCCGCCAGCTCGTCGTGTTCAGTCCTGGGCAGAATCGGCACCCGATAGACACCGCGCGCCACCCGCTCCAAGCGCCCACGGGCCGCCATCAGGCGGAGCTGCGTAGGGTCGATCCCGAGCTCGCGAGCATCGCGGGTGGTCACGTACCCGTGCTGTTCAACGGCTCGTTCGAGCACCAGATCGCGGATCGACATGTGCTAGAGCGTATCAAAACGATACGGAATAGCCCATGAGACCGACGGTTACTCGTCGCGGAATGCGACCAGGGTCACCCGGTCGACAGGCTCGCCTGCCAGGTCCGCCCAGGCCTGCATCGCACCAGCCAGAGCGAGCGCCGCACCCGCCTGGACCGCCGGGCTGCCCTGCTTGACCATCAGGGAGTCAAGCGCACGGAAGGCACGGCCACGACGCGCGAGGTCGAGGATGTCGCGCGCGGCACGCTCGCCGAACCAGTGCCCCTTCGGGAGCTTTGCCCGAGCGCCGATGCCGGCCGGCGCCTCGGGATGCCCGCTGCCGAGGATCGTGTCGAGCAGGTCGAGTGCGACACCGATGGTCCCCGCGACGGTTGCCTGCGACCCGTCGGGAGACTCAGGAACGGCGGTAGCGAGGATGGCCTCGGCGAGGTCCGCCTGGTCGTCGGCGATGGCCTCCACGAACAGGCGCAGGGTCGTCAACGCGAGCGCACGTGGCTCGCCGACCGGCGTGAAGAGCTGCATGTTCCTCCGCTCGACCGCCCGGTCGAGGGCACGCTGCAGCGACTCCATGTCGTGGATCGAGTTCGGGTCGTTGAGGTCGATGCCGTCCTCGGCAAGGAGCGGAGCCAGCTCACGCATCAGGTCGTCGGCCATGCCGGGCTGATGCCTGATCTCTGGACCGCCCCACGGAGGCTCGGGCGACGAACGACGGATGACCACACGTCCATCCTGTCAGCACCGCCCCCGGCACGCCGTCCCGACGCCGTGGTCGCGCGACGTGTTAAAGATTCCGCGGATTCCTAACACGTCCGAGCAACCTGTTAGGTGGCTCGACACATGACCAACAAACCGAGGTGCTGGACGTCGTCGGTGGCGGGCACACTGATGGCATGTCTGGCGACGACCGTGCGCTCGCGAAACTGGACGCCTTCATTGCGCGCCTGGAGGAACTCCGCGACCTCTCCGTCGACGGAATCGTTGACGCCGAGCTCGTTTACCGCGCCTTGCAGGACGAGAGAGGGCTCGCTTGCTGCTGGTGCGGCTACGACATGACTGAACATGAAGATGGGGCAGGGCAAGGCGAGGGCGCGATCCCGCACCCGTTCAGGGCCTCTGGGACGAAGTCGATCGCGTGGCTGCTGGATGTGCCCGGGCCGCGCCGGCCGTTCGCGCACGACCACGCCAAGACGCCAGACGTGGAAGAGATCTGCGTTCGATGCCGGATCGAAGCCCGGGGACCTCTTGAACGCGGGCGAGAAGCTGAGTAGATCTATTAGGTCGTCGTCTGGCTACTCAACTGGCTCCTGACGCGCCGGGCGCCCACGGATCAGAATGGCAGCAGATCGGCTGCCACTGGGTCGCCAGTGATGGGGGCCAAAGTGATGCACGAAACTGATGCACGAAGCCCCGGACTCGGTGTCCAACGGCGGCACTGGCCGATTCGACGCGAACCGCCACTAGGCCGCTGACCTGCGGTTTCGCTGATTTCCGTCGACAGCCGCCAAC
>CAMPKM010000541.1 GCA_946887155.1 uncultured Gemmatimonadota bacterium | reverse complement strand
TGTGGCAGCACGCCGTCGGCCAGGGTGACGCGCAGCGCCTGAAAGAGCGTCGGATCCTTCACCTCGATCTCCAAGATCGCTCGCACTCCGGGACCGGAACGTTCGACCCGCGCGACCACCGCGACGTCTCGCCATCCGCGCTGCCAGTAGAAGAGACGGATGCGCAGGACATCGCGTCGGAACTCGAGGGCGTCGAGGTGATGGCGCGCCGTGAATACTGGTGAGCGCGAGAGCCAGCAGATGGGCAGGTACAGCGGCGACTTGCAGGTCAGGCCCTTCGTGACCAGGCCGGCGCGCAGCTCGTTGATGTCGACGCTTTGCACGCCGCGAAGGGCGACCTCCATGATCAGCGGCGATCCGCCCGTCGTGTCGCTCTGGGCGCGCGCCGTTGACGTGGCAACCGTTGACGCGACGGCCATGCCGATCAGTCGAAGAGACGACAGCGAGCGACGCGCCCTGTTCGTCATTGAAGTCGTGCTCGCCTCCTGGCACTGGCACGCCCCGGCGGCGCGTCCGTGGCATCGTACTCATCGGCGTTTTTTCGGTTCCGGTTGTGGATGACGCTGCTCGTCAGGCATTGCCGGTGTTGCCCTTCCGGGTGATGCGGGACACTCTCGTTTCAGATCATGGCGGGCGGGACGGCAGTGCGCGTATACTCCGCCGCGTGACTTCCCCTGTGTTCCCGGTCGACCCGCCGATCGAGCCCATGCTCGCCGCGCTGGCGGACGAAATTCCAGCCGATGGCGGCGCGTTCCTCTTTGAACCGAAGTGGGATGGGTTTCGCGCCATCGTCTTTCGTGGCGAGACCGATGTCTACATCCAGAGCCGCGAACGCAAGCCGCTCGATCGCTACTTCCCCGAGCTGCACGACGTGCTGCTCGAGCGGCTTCCGCCCAACTGTATCGTCGATGGCGAAATCGTCATCGCTGGAAGCGATGGCCTGGACTTCGACGCGTTGCAGATGCGGCTTCATCCCGCGGCATCGCGGGTGAACAAGCTGGCGGCGGAACGTCCGTCGTCGTTTGTCGCGTTCGACCTGCTCGCCGTCGACGGCACGAACATCATGGACGAGCCGCAGGAGCAGCGACGCGAGAAACTCGAGCGTCTCATGCAGGGCATCAGCGCTCCCCTGCACCTGACGCCGATGACCCGCGACCGGGATACCGCCGTGCGCTGGCTCGCGGAGTTCGAGGGTGCGGGACTGGATGGGGTCATGGTGAAGCCGGCCGCCAGTCGTTATGCGCCTGGCAAGCGGGCCATGATGAAGGTCAAGCATGCCCGCACCGCGGATTGCGTGGTCGCCGGGTTTCGCTGGTACAAGACCGGTACCGATGCGGTGGGCTCGCTGCTGCTCGGACTTTATGATGACAACCACGTGCTCCAGCACGTAGGAGTGACGTCGGCGTTTACCATGACGATGCGCCGGCAACTCGTCGAGGAACTTGCGCCCCTCCGGAAGAACGCGCTCGACCACCACCCGTGGAGGGACTGGGCGTCGGCGACAGGCAGCCGGATGCCCGGCGGGCAGAGTCGCTGGTCCGCGGGAAAGGATCTCTCGTGGGAGCCGCTGCGCATCGAACGCGTGTGCGAGGTGAAGTACGATCACCTGCAGGGCAATCGCTTCCGGCACGCGGCGGTCTTCCTGCGCTGGCGCCCGGAGCGCGAACCTGACGGCTGCACCTACCAGCAGCTCGAGGTCACGCCGCCTTACGAGCTGGCGAAGGTGTTCTCGTCCGGGTCGAGTGGTTCCTGAGGAGGGCGCAGCGCCTCCGGAACGTGCTGCAGGTTCACGCGAATCCGTGTCCATGTGGTGAACCGGCCGCGCATGGCATCAACCAGCACATCGTGCGGTTCCAGGTGCTTGGCAACCTCGGGGTGCCTGTCTTTCCATCGCTCCAACCCGGCCAACGCATCGTCCTTCCGCTTCGCGCGCCCGATTTCGATCAACGGTTTCTTCGCCCGGGACGGTTGCACGCGAGCCGGTTCACCTTTCTGCTTCTGGTAATGTGGAGGCCAGGGAGCGTCACCATGCCCTTCACGCTCATGCCGGGCTGAGAGTTCGAGCAACGCATCCAGCCGGCACGCCGCCTCGTCGATACCGGCGTGCCGGTCACCACCATCGGCGAAGCGCGCCGGCACCGTGGCCATCGTGAAATCGGCGGGATTGCACGCATCCAGTTCCGACCAGAGGATGGGCGTGGACACTCGAGCGTCAGCGGTCGGTCGCACCGAATACGCGGAGGCAACCGTGCGATCCTTGGCGTTCTGGTTGTAGTCGAGGAAGACGCCGTGCCGTTCTTCCTTCCACCATTTGCTGGTGGCGAGCGTGGGAGCACGTCGCTCAACCTCGCGGGCAAATGCCAGTGCGCTCCGGCGGACTTCGGTGAACGACCATTCGGGCACGATCCGCACGATCACGTGCATGCCTCGCGAACCGGACGTCTTGATCCAGCCGACGAGCTTCACGTCGGCGAGTGTCTCCTCGACCACCCGTGCCACCTGCTGGATCTGTGGCCACTGCACGCCGGGAA
>CAMPKM010000540.1 GCA_946887155.1 uncultured Gemmatimonadota bacterium | reverse complement strand
GGCCGTGCGGAGCGTACTTTCCGCTGATCTTTGCCCCGGGAGACCTCACGTTGACGGGCGGAGCGGGACAGGGCGTGCTCGTCGTTCGCGGCAACCTGACCCTCCAGGAAGGCGCCCGCTTCCACGGTCCTGTCATTGTCGGCGGCACGCTGGAAGCGGAAAGCGCTCAGATCGAAGGGGGGCTGCGAATCGGTGTGGACGGGGGTAGCGGGGCATCCGAGCTGTCCGGTGGCTCGGTCCGTTACCGCCGCTGCGCACTCCTGGACGCGCTGGCCGGGTCGGCCCTCGATGGCGCCTTCAGGTCGGGTCCACGGCTCTGGCTACCGTCATTCGAATGACCGTTGAACCGGCAAAAAGTAGGATTTTCGAACACACTTTTCCGGATTCCAGCCGTTACACCTCTCGGCTTGTCCGAGAATATGAGCATTGACCCGGGGCACGAAAATCGTATCTTCGTCGTGCCCGTGGTATCAGGAGATTCGAGTTTGCCCGTCAGCCGGGGTCCCGTTCGAGGCCTCCAGCTAGGGCGATTTCGTCCCTGCGCCAGGGCAATTTTTGTTTCTGGAGGCCTATTTGCGACGATCGCCATCGGTCCGGAGTTCAACACTCGGGTGTGCCCGCCGTCCGGGGTTCACGCTGATCGAGGTGCTCATCGTTCTCGTTATCGGCGCTATTGTTGCCGGGTATGCGGCGCCGCGAGTCAGTCAGGCCTTCGCCACCCGGGCCGTCGTGGACGGCCGGGACGCGATCATCTGGTTCTCGGCGCGAGCCCGAGCCACGGCACTTCAGACCGGAACGGTGACCAGTCTGGAGATCGACCCCGCGCTGGACTACATCCTGATTCGCCTCCAGGACGCGGACTCGACGCTCGTCGATTCCCGTGATCTTGCGGAGGAGAACAAGGTGGACATCTCGACGGGGAGCGGAACGACGATTGTTGTGTGCTATTCACCGCGCGGCTGGGCGGTCACTGGCGGCTGCACGTCGGGTGTGCCGGGCACGGTAACGATTGTGCGGGACGCCCAGACGTCTTCGGTCGAAGTTCAGGCGCTCGGCCAGGTGGAACGGGTTTCATGAGTACGCACGGCAGGGCGGGCTTTTCGCTGATCGAGGTCATGGTCGCGATGGTGATACTGACCTTCGGCGTGCTGGCTCTGGCTTCGGCGACCGGGTTCTTCTTCACGCAGATCCGGGTTGCAGACGCGGACACGGACCGGAACATGGCGATCACGCGGACGATCGAGGAGATCCGGTCGCAGGAATTCGACAGCGTGAAGACGCTCGTCGAGGCGTATGGGGTTTCGCGCGGCGGCTACCTGCTCTGGCAGACGGTGGCCACGCCGTCACCGTCCGTGAAGGAAGTGAAGATTTACAGTCGCGGCCGTGGCTTCGACACGCAGAGCGGCTGGACGGACTCGGCGCTTGACTCGTTTACGATAAGCATCGCCAGAAATATGCAAACGCGCTGATCGCACCAGGCGGTCGGATGCGGCAACTGGCCGGATGGCCAGCTTCATAACTCAGACAAAAAGCAGCCCGGCGAATGGGACTTTTCGGTCGCAGCAAGCTTTCCGCGGGACTCGACATCGGCAGCGGCTTCGTGAAGCTGGTGGTGATGGATCATTCCAAGGCGGAGCCCGAGATCGTGCACGTGTCCACGAGCCCGATGGTCGCAGACGCGATCGTCGAGGGCGAGATCATGGACCCGGTACTGGTCGCGGACACGGTGCGCGCCCTCGTTGCGTCGGCGGGCTTGAAGACATCGGACGTGGTCGCGGCGGTCGGCGGCCACGACGTGATCATCAAGAAGATCCAGATGGACCGGATGTCGGAGACCGATGCGCGCGAGGTGATCCGGTGGGAGGCACTGCAGCACGTGCCGTTCTCCATGGAGAACGTGCAGCTGGACTTCCAGATCCTGGACGCCGTGTCCGATGGCCCGCAGATGTCCGTGCTGCTTGTCGCCGCAAAGCGTGAGTTGATCGAAAGCCGGATCAGCCTGCTGCAGGAAGCCGGTCTCAATGCGCGTGTGATCGATGTGGATGCCTTTGCGCTGCACAACGCGTTCGAGCGCAGCTACCCGGCGGCGCAGACCGGCCTGGTCGCGCTCGTGAACATCGGTCACGAAACGACGAACGTGAACCTGCTCGAGGACGGTGTGCCCCTGCGCGTGCGCGACGTGCCCTTCGGCTCGCGCCGACTGCGCGAGGGGCTGCAGCGTGAGCGCGGCCTGTCCGCGGACAAGGCCGAGGAAGTGATCCAGGGACACGATGCGCAGGTGGATCTGCGCAGCTTCGTGGTCGAGCGCGTCGACGAACTCGCGGTCGGCGTCGAGCGCGCACTGGCGTTCATCACCGCCAACTCGGGGAATCAGGACATCGGCCGTGTATTTCTGTCGGGTGGCGCATCGCGCGTACGGAGGCGCTGGGCCGTCGGACGAAACTGGGCCGCCCGGACACGGCGCAACGGAGCGTGCAACGGACGGGCCGCCAGCCGCCGACCCGGCCCCATGCGGGCCGGTTCGGTGGGCCAAGAA
>CAMPKM010000539.1 GCA_946887155.1 uncultured Gemmatimonadota bacterium | reverse complement strand
TTCTTGCCTTTGGTGGCACGACTCCTGCCCTTCCAGGCATCGCACAAACCTAACGTGATTGCCGTCTCACTCAGGCCGGGCGTAGCAGAATGTCAAACCGTCCTTACGCAACGCAGCACACTCCACGATCGAACCGTACGCCACGCCGCCGTCGCGGCCTGACGATGATCGAGACCATGATCACGCTGGTCGTTTTCGGCACCATCGTATCGATGGCGCTCCCGAAAATGAGCGATGGTATTCGGCAGCGCCGAGTCATTGGTGCGGCCAACGCGGTGAACGCCGACATACCAGCGGCGTTCTCATTGGCGGCACGGCAGCGCAAGCCGGTCGCGCTTTCATACGACGCCTCGTCAGGCGAACTACGGGTAACTGATCGCGCTGACGGAACGATCTATCTCCGGCGGCCACTGCGGTCGACGTCCGAATACATGCTCGACAGCGTTCTCGTGTCACCGGCGACGGTGCAGCTGTTCCCAAACGGTGTCAGTTCAGCCGCCTTCACCGTGCGGCTCTATAGCGGACGGTTCGCGCGCGAGATCAGCGTTGGACGGACCGGATTCACACGACTCACAATTCCTTGACGGGCGGGGTGGAATGACAATGGACATGAAGCGAATGAAACGCAGAAAGCCCGGTCGCAAGGGCGTGGCCGTTCTCGAGGTCATGGTTGGAATCGTGGTTCTCGCGATCGGGCTGCTCGGCGTGGCCGGAATGACCGTCAGTGCCGCGCGACGTGCGACCGGGCTGTCGACCCAATCGGTTCGCGATGGGATCGTGCTCCAGGAGCTGAACAAGCTGGCGTCGCTACCGTACGACTCCTTGTCGGAGCGAACGGGATGCACCACCAACACCTCGGGTACGCTGACGTACACCCGTTGCGTCGCCGTCACTGACGTCGACGAAGGCATCGGCTACAAGCGCGTCCAGCTCATCGTGACGCCATCGACAACGTACGCGCGCGCTGAAACACTGTACGTGAACCGGGCTCGGGCCACGGCCATCAACCCGCTCGGCCAATGAGCGCTCGACGAAAGGGACCCGTGCGGGCCGGCCTCAGCCTGATCGAGATCCTGGTCGCATTGACGCTGCTGGGCATCATCGGCATGTCGATCCTGCGGACGTTTACCTCACAGGCACGCCTCGCCGACCTCCAGGTCAAGCGACTCGATGCCCGGGCGGTGTCGCGTGCTCCGGTGAACCTGCTCATGTCCGAAGCGCGAATGGTCGAAACGGGCAGCGGCGTGGTGGCCGCGTCGGGCTCCTCGATCACACTGCGCGTGCCGATCGCGATGGGCATTGTCTGCGGCACGTCCGGTTCGTCGACGGTGCTGAGCCTGATGCCGGTCGATTCGGTTGTCCTGGCCTCGGCAGCCGTCTCGGGTGCCGCGTACCGTGAGCCCAGCGGAGCCTATGCCTACAGCGAAGGTGCCACCACTGTCTCGTCAGGCGGCGGTACGACCTGCAATACGGCGAGCATAACGACGGTGAGCGGCGGCCAGACGGTCCTCGTGTCGCCGCAACTGCCGGCCGCGGCGACGGCGGGCACAGCTGCCTTCATCTACCAGCGTGTCCGTTACGAGTTCGCGACCTCGACGATCATCGCCGGGCGAGTTGGTTTGTGGCGCACGCTCGAGGCATCGGGCGCCACCGAGGAAATAGCCGCGCCATTCGATGGTTCGTCGCGATTCCGCTTCTATCGCAGCGACAATGATACCTCCGACATCGTCGTTCCTCCGCTGGCCGAGATTCGCGGCCTCGAACTCGCGCTGGTCGGTGCGAGTGAACGCGCGCGCTTCGGTCGCTCGACGCCTGAAACGTCGCGCATGCAGACCGCGGTGTTCTTCATGAACCGGGTTGACTGATGACCATGAACCGATCTTTCCGCAGGCCGCGCCCCCGTGCGCGCCGTGAACGCAAGGGAATGGCGCTGGTGCTTTCCCTCGTGCTGGTGGTGGTGCTGTCGGCGACGGCAGCGGCCGCGCTCAGCATGACCGGCAGCGAACGCCGCGTGGTCGAAGACCAGGAAGCGGCGTTCGAGGCCCACGCCATGGCCCGCTCCGCGTACGACCAGTTCCTCACCAATCCCGAGGTGCTGCTGCCGTCCTTCGATCCGCTCACCTTCGTGGGACCGGACTCGACGCAGTTCACGTTCGACGACGGCTACGCCTGGGTGAGCGTGCAGCGCATCCGCCCATCGATTTCGGGGAGTGCGCCGCTCTTCCTCGTGAGGTCGCGCGCGGTGCGCACAGCCGACCGGCCGGTGCGCATACCGGTGGCGGAGCGTGTCTTCTCCCAGTACGCGCAGTGGCAGACCGGCGCCATGCCGACGATTGCCGCCTGGACGAGCCTGACGGGGCTCGGCAAGAATGGTGGAGCGGGTACCATCGCCGGCAGCGATAACTGCGGCCAGTCGACGGCGGTGGCGGGCGTGGCGGTGCCGGCGACGCCTGGCTATCAGCAAAACGGCGGTTCGTCGGTGCCGGCGGGTTCGCCGAACATCCTCAACATGGGTGCGCAGGTCGATGCGAACGGC
>CAMPKM010000538.1 GCA_946887155.1 uncultured Gemmatimonadota bacterium | reverse complement strand
CGCTGCCCACGCTGCCGAACCTGGTATCCGACCGTAGCATGCCGTCGGCGCCGACCATCGTCTCCTGCTCGATGGTGGTGCCGGCGCGATCCGGCCGCAGCGTGTAGAGGTTCACGACGCCGCCAATACCGGCGCCGTACAGGCTGGAGGCTGGTCCGCGGACGATGTCCACCTTGCCTAACGTGGCAAAGTCGACGTCGTCGAGCATGGTCACGCCCTCGGCGTCCGTCACCGGGACGCCGTTGAGGTAGGCCTTGTAGCCCGACCCGTCGAAGTTCGTGCGGTTGCCGTAGCCGCGGATCGTGATGCGCTGGCCGCCCGACATCGTACGGCGCTCCATGCGGACGCCCGGTACCGTGTTGAGGACGTCGTCGAGGAACAGGCCCGTACCCCGCGTGAGGTCGAACCGGGACAGGGTCGTCACGGCGATCGGCTGCCGGAGGTTGGGCGCCTCGCGCGTGGCGACGACACTGACCGCGTTCAGGTTCTGCGTTCCCGGCGTCAGGCCCGCCAGCAACTGGACGGCACAGTCGGTCACCGTCGCCGAGTAGTTCTCATAGCCGATCGTCCGGAATGTGACCTCCGTGCCGGGGGCGCAGGCGATCGCAAAGGATCCGTCGGCCGCCGATGCGGCATTTGAGCTGCCGGCAGTGACCGACACCCCTTCGAGAGGGGCGCGGGTGTACGTATCGAAGACTTTTCCTTTGAGCTGCTCCTGGGCTGTGGCCGCGCGAGGCAGAAGGATGGCGCACAGCAGGAGTGCGAGGCGGCGGGAACTCACAATGCGGAGGATTAGGGTGGCCGGGGAAGTTCATGACAAATTCATGAACGGACCAGCACCCGGCAACGCTGACACGGCCCCTCTTCCGATGGAAGAAGGGCCGTTCCCGGTCAGCGAGTTGTCGTTGTGTCGCTGGGAGGGCTCAGCCGGTCGTTCGGGCGGTCCGCGCAAAGAGGGCGGCCGTGGTCGACGCGCCGCGCAGCAGGTCGATCGCACGCCTCAGTTGCGGGTCGTACGCCAGCGAGTGACGGACGACGACCGAGTCCCCATGTGCCAGCGAGGCCAGCCGGCGATCGAGTAACCTGGTGACGAGGGAAGCCCCGGCATCGAACACGGGCCGCTCCACTTCGATCCCGCGACGACTGAATTCTCGATAGAGGGTATCGCCCCACGTATCAGGCACGACAAACGCCGGCTTCGTCGTTTCCAGGTGTCGGAGCGCGACCGCGAAGATCCCGTTCGAGACGCGCGTGCCCGTACGGTTGAGGGCGCCTAACAAGCGCTGCTCGGGGGTCGACAGCGTGTCGGGGCTGACGATCATGTCCGGCGTAATGCCGCCACCGCCGTAAACCGGACGTCCCGACGCCGAATGGAACACGGGCCGGCTCCGGCGGACCGAATCGGTTTCGATCGAGTCCGGCAGCACCTCTTCGAACTGTCCGTTCTCGTTCATCCGGTATTCGCGCTGGATCAACCGGCCGCTCGGCGTATACCACTTGCCCGTCGTCATCTTGAGCGCCCACCCGCCTTCGAGGCGGTAGACGCCCTGCACGAGTCCCTTGCCGAACGTCGTGGTGCCGATGACCACCGCACGGTCATGATCCTGCAGTGCACCGGAAACGATCTCGGATGCGGAGGCCGTGCCGCCGTCGACCAGGATGACGAGCGGCTCGTTCAATGACTCGCCATCGATGGTTGCGACTCGCACGTCTTCCGGCTGCCCGCGATGCCGGATGCTGACGATGGATTGACCGCGCTTGAGAAAGACCTGGCTCACGCCTTCGGCCGCATCGAGCTCGCCGCCACCGTTACCGCGCAGGTCGAGGATGAAGCGCGTAGCGCCGGCGCCCTTGAGCTCCGCGATAGCTTGCCGCACCTCGTCGGGAGACGTGCCACTGAACCGCTGGAGCGGTACGTATCCGATGCCCTGTTCGAGCATCATGGGGAAGGGGACGGCGGGCGCATGGACGAGCGCCCGTGTCGCCTGCACGGTCCGCGACGTTCCCGTTCGCGCCGAGTGGATCCTCAGCGTGAGATTGGTGCCGACGCGCCCCGTGGTGCGGCTCGTGACCTGGTCGAGCGAAAAGCCGCGCACCTCCGTTCCGTCGACCGCGTCGATGCGGTCACCGGGGCGGATTCCAAGCTTCGCGCCCGGCGAGCCGTCGAAAACACGCACCACGTACGTTCCGCTGTCATGGGATTCGACGGACATGCCCAGTCCACCGTAGCGATCCCCGATGGTGTTGCGGGTAAATGAAGCCAGTTCGGCCGGACTGAAGAGCTGGGCGTAGGGGTCGCCGAGCTGCGAGATCAGGCCGCGTGCCGCCTTGATGAAGACACTGTCACGAGGAACCGTGTCGACGTAGTTCGTTGTGATGCGATCGATGACCTCGCCCAGCAACCGCCCAGGCGACGCGGCTCCGCCCTGGGCAGCGGCCGAACCCGCTACTGCCAGCGCAACCATTCCCAGGACGATGGCGGCGTTCGTACGAAATCGGCGCATGTAAAATCCCGAAGGTGGACGTCTGTCGAAGCATAGCATTCGGCGCG
>CAMPKM010000537.1 GCA_946887155.1 uncultured Gemmatimonadota bacterium | reverse complement strand
GGCGGGCATGTCGCAAATCCTACGTATGATCAGGTGTGCCGAGGCCAGACCGGGCATGCCGAAGTGGTCCAGGTCGAATTCGACCCGGCCGAGCTGAGTTTTCGCCGGCTGCTCGAAGTGTTCTTCACAATCCACGATCCGACCACGCTCAACCGGCAGGGCGCGGACGTTGGCACGCAGTATCGTTCGATTATTCTCACTCACTCCGCGGAGCAGGAGAAGGTCGCGCGGGACGTGATCGCGGAGCTCGAGGGGAACGGCCTGTGGGACGCGCCGATCGTGACAATGGTGGAGCCGATTCAGGAGTTTTTCCCCGCCGAGTCCTATCACGACCAGTATTATGCGCGGAACCCCGGGCAGGCCTACTGTCAGATCGTGATCGCGCCGAAGGTCGCCAAATTCCGGAAACAGTACCTGGGTGAGCTCGCGGAGTGAACGGGAACGGCGAGCGGGTCGAGTCGCTGCGCAAGCTGGCGCGGGTGATGGACACCGCCGTACGGATCCCGGGCACCCGCGTCCGCTTCGGCCTCGACGCCGTGCTCGGACTGCTGCCCGGCGCCGGTGACGTGGCCTCCGGCGCGGTTTCGCTTTACTCCATTCTGGTCGCGGCGCGGCTCGGGGCGCCGAGATCTGTCCTGGTCCGAATGGCCACGAACATCGTCATCGATTCGGCCATCGGGACCATCCCGCTGCTCGGCGATCTCTTCGATGTCGGGTGGAAGGCGAACACCCGAAATGTCGCCCTGCTGGATCGTTACACGCTGGCGCCGCAACGAACGCAGGCGTCCAGCCGCGTCTTCGCAGGAGCCCTCGTCATTGCCCTGATCCTCGTTCTGGCCGCCATTGCCACCGTGCTGGTCCTGGCCGTCCGGGGGCTGCTCTCCCTGATCTGACCTGTCAAGCTCCTTGCGCCCGCCCCGGCGCGGCTCAAGTTTGTAACCGGCGCCGGTCCGGCGTGGATCGACAATACCGAAGCTCTTCAGCAAGGGGAATAACATGGCGGCTGCGAAGAAGCAGGGTGGAACCAAAGCAGGCGCAGCGCGCGGTGGCCTGGCAACCAAGGTGACCCCCAGCAGTGAGCTGGGCGCGATCGTTGGTACCTCACCGTTGACGCGGGCGGAGACCACGAAGAAGGTCTGGGATTACATCAAGAAGAACGGACTGCAGGATCAGACGAACAAGCGGATGATCAATGCCGATGACAAGCTCGGCAAGGTGTTCGGCTCCAAGAAGCAGGTCTCGATGTTCGAGATGACGAAATTGGTCAACAAGCACCTTTCCTGACCGATCGAGTCGCCAGTTTAGGCCGGTCCAGCCGGCCCCGAAGCCCCGGGCGCGACCCCTGCCGCCCGGGGCTTTTCTGTTCCCTGAAATCGCCCTCCAAATCGTTGTCAGGCATGCACTTTGCTACCTATCCAGTACCCCTGCGCACGTCAGGAAAGGAGGGGGCATGGACCGCAAAATTGTACTCCTGATTGATGACAGCCCGCGCGACCGCGACCTGTACGGCAGCGTGCTGTGGTATAACGGGTTCGACGTGCTGGTCGCTGAGGACGCCCGGGAGGGCATGCGGCTGGCCACTGAGCGGAACCCCGATCTTATTCTTCTGGATCTCGTGCTGCCCGACGAGTCAGGGCTGGATCTGTGTGAGCGGCTCAAGGCCGACAGTCGGTCCAGCGGCATTCCGGTGATTGCGGTGTCCGGCCATGCGGCCGGGGACTACAAGCGTCCTGCCGAGAGGGCGGGCTGCTGCGACTACGTGGAAAAGCCGACGAGCCCGCTTCAGCTGCTGCGCATTGTCGAGACGTGGATCGGGCGAGCGAGACGGGAGGCGAGGCCGATTCAGGCGATCAACGCCGCCTGAGGCCTCGCCGTCTCAACGCCCTGCCGGTTCCGCCGGGAAAACAGTCAGACGGGCGCCCGGGCCCGGGCCTACGACCACGTCCTCGCCGATCCCATATCCCGTTTCGCCGGGATGCGCGACTGTAATCGTCGAATTGCCGATGCGCACGTCTACGTGCGTGATGTGACCGGCGAAGCGGCGATCGGCGATCGTGCCCTTCAGTGCTCCGGAACCGGCGAAACCGGCGACGCTCAACTCGAGCGATTCCGGGCGGGCGAGGATTTCGACCCGGTCGCCGAGCCGCACTTTTTCCGCAGCGCGAGAGAGCCGTGCGCGCCAGATAGCGCCGTCCCCGATATCGACATCGGCGGCGTTGCCAGTCGTTTCCCGCACAGTGCCTGGCAGGAAGTTCGCGCGCCCGAGAAATGACGCGACGAAGCGGTTGGCCGGTGTGCGATACAGATCTTCGGGCGATCCCATCTGCTGCAACAGGCCCTTGTCGAGAAGCACAACGCGATCGGCGATGGCGAACGCCTCTTCCTGATCATGCGTCACGAACACCGATGTGATACCGACGCGTTTGAGCAGCTGGCGCAGCTCGACGCGGGTGCGCTCGCGCAGAGCGGCGTCGAGGTTGGAGAGCGGTTCGTCGAGGAGGAGCACGGGCGGTTCGGGCGCAAGCGCGCGGGCGAGCGCGACGCGCTGCTGCTGCCCGCCAGAGAGCTGCTGCAC
>CAMPKM010000536.1 GCA_946887155.1 uncultured Gemmatimonadota bacterium | reverse complement strand
CGACCGGGCAGCGGCAGGAATTCATCAGAGGAACGTCGCCGACTCGTCAGGCGGTCGACGACGTCGCTCGCGACGTGGCGAGCGTTGGTGAACTTGATCGACACGACGCTCCAGGCGCCCGGCGCGCCCTCCGCCGCGTGATCGATCACCGTGTGGCGCTTCAGGAGCCTGACCCGGTGGGGATCGTCGCCGGCGACCGGCAGCAGGCCCCACTGCACGACCCGCACGTCATCGCGGCTCACGTCCATGGACGGCGTCCCCTCCCGCAACTCCCGGAGGAATGCATCGAGCAACTCGTCAGGCAGCGTGGGCGACGACTCGTTTCCGGTGAAAGGAAAATGCGCCGTTCCGAAAAGTTGCTGGCCCCGCCACGGAACCACGAACAACCGTCGTCCGGTTTCGATCAGCCGGTCCGGATCTCCGAGACCACCCATCGTCGCGAACGCCGGTCCTTCCCATGGCCGGGCAGTCACGAGGTTCATGGCAATCGAATACCTCGTTGGTTGTCGTGGCGCGGCGCCCGTGATGGTGTGGACGACATCGTTGACGTTCGCGCCGGTGGCGTTCACGATGGACTTGCTTCGCACCGCGAACTGGTCACCGCTGATCAGGTCGCGGAGCATCGACGTGAAGCCGTCGGCCTCGCGTCGTACCGAATCCAGTGCCGTGTGGTTCGCAGCAATCGTGCCCCGCGACCGCGCGGCACCGATCACCTCGAGCGTCAACCGCTCGGGGCTGTACATCAGTGCGTCGTGAAAGAGAACGCCGCCGGTGAGTCGTGCATCGTCGAAATAGGGTACCAGCTCGCGAGTCTCATCGCGCGTCAGCGCTCGAAAATCGGGAAGATGCCGGTCGGCGCTGACTCCGACATTGCGGTCGGCCGAGAGGAGATCGTTGACCGTGAGTGCCGCGGCCAGCAGCGGCCGCGGTGGGAACGTGCCGCGAATGGTGGGCACGACCGTCGGCAAGGGATCGACCAGGTGCGGCGCCGACCGCAGCCACATGCGCCGTTCGCGGATCGATTCGCGCGCGCGCCGGAAGTCGAGGTGCTGCAGATACCGCAGTCCGCCGTGCACGATACGCAGACAGTTGGCCGTGGCGCCGGCGCCGAAGTCGTTGCGATCGACCAGCGCCACACGCAAACCGCGGCTGCTGGCCTCGAGCGCGATGCAGGCTCCGGTAATGCCGGCTCCGATGACCAGCACGTCGAAGCGTTCGTCGCTGAGTCTCGAGGCGGGGGTGTCGCGGGACGCGGTCACTGGTCCGTAACATACCGAGTGCCCGGCGGAGTCGCAGGCAAGCGGATCGAATGTCCGATGCGCCACCGGAGCCTCGAGCGTCACCACCGCATGCGGAGTCCGGAATGCATATCCTGATGGTGGCGCCGCAGCCGTTCTTCAGGCCCCGGGGCACACCGTTCAGCGTCCTGCATCGTATTCGGGGACTGACGATGCTCGGCCACACCGTCGAGCTGGTGACCTACCCGTTTGGAGAAACGCCGTCAATCGCCGGACTGACGATTCACCGCGCCCCGCGACCACCCTTCGTGCACGATGTCGGAATCGGCCCCACGTTTGCGAAGGCGATCCTCGACGTGCCGCTCTTCCGGTTCGCCTCACGGCTCGCGCGCAACCGGAAGTTCGACCTGGTGCACACACACGAAGAGGCGGGCTGGCTCGGCGCGCGGCTCCGGCGCACACTTGGCATCAGGCACCTGTACGACATGCACTCCAGCCTGCCGCAGCAGCTCACGAATTTCGGGCGCTTTCAGGCAGGTCCGCTGGTCTCGATGTTCGAGCGTCTGGAATCGTATACGCTGACCGGTTCCGATGGCGTGATCGCGATCTGCCAGGAGCTTCACGACCATGCGTTGGCCAGTGGGTATGCGGGACCGCTCGCCATGATCGAGAACACGCTCGATTTCCCAGTGGAGCGCGCTACCGCTGAGGCGCTGGCGTCGATCCGGACGGGGCTCGACCTGGGCGAAAGCCCGGTCGTGGTCTATACCGGCACACTCGAGCCGTACCAGGGCATCGATCTCCTGGTGGAAGCATCGCGTTCGGTCATCCAGCAGATGCCGCAGGTGCGCTTTGTCATGGTTGGCGGTACCACGGCGCAGGTGGCGGAGCTGCGACGGCACGCCGATCGTGTGGGCGCAGGCCACGCATTCCGGTGGGTGCCTCCCGTGCCGCCTGACGAGGTGCCGCGGTATCTCCAGCTCGCGGACGTACTGGTGACGCCGCGGGCACGCGGCACGAATACGCCACTCAAGATCTACCAGTACCTGCGTGCCGGACGACCGATCGTGGCCACGGCGATCCGGTCGCACACCCAGGTGCTGGATGCATCGCTGGCCGAGCTGGTGGCGCCGGAGCCGGTCGCCCTGGCCGACGGCCTGGTCAGGGTGTTGAGGGATACCGCCTACGCGATGCGTCTCGCCGAGGCGGGCGCCCGGGCGGCGAGCGATCGCTACAGCGAGCAGCGGTACCTGGAAAAGCTGGATGACCTGCTCGGCCGCCTGACGCGGCCATCGGGCGCCTGACGATGTGTGGCATCACGGGGTTCTGGAACTTGCGCAGCGG
>CAMPKM010000535.1 GCA_946887155.1 uncultured Gemmatimonadota bacterium | reverse complement strand
GCATCCGGCGCAAGGCGGGGCAGGAGAACGTGCCGCTGGACGAGATCCTCATCGAAGATCCGTCGATCGCGTCGCCGCGTCGCGAGGAATTCGCGAATTTCCTCTGGGAACGACGGCAGCGCAAAGGCATGAGCCTCGCCGAAGCTTCGCGACGGCTGTACAACCCCAACTATTACGGCTGCGTGATGGTCGCCACCGGACAGGCAGACGCCATGCTCTCCGGCGCGACGACCACGTATCCGGAGACGCTGCGGCCCGCGCTCGAGGTGATCGGCGCGCATTCCAAGGCGGGCCTGGTGAGCGGCATGTACATGCTGGTGTTCGAGCGGCGCGTGGTCTTCTGCGCTGACACCACGGTGAACTTTCAACCCAACTCGGAGCAACTGGCCCAGATCGGTTATGCCGCGGCCCGGATCGTGCGCACGCTGGGCGAGGTACCGCGGGTGGCGATGCTGTCGTTCTCGAATTTCGGCTCGGTGAGGGGTGAAGAATCGGCTCGCGTGGCCAAAGCGGTCGAGCTGTTACGCCAGCGCGATCCGAGCCTCATGGTGGACGGCGAGATGCAGGCCGACACCGCGGTCGACGCCCAGACGCTCACGGAATCGTTCCCGTTCAGTGCCTTGAAAGACCCTGCCAACGTGTTGATATTCCCGAACTTGAGTGCCGGCAACATCGCCTACAAGCTGCTGCATCACCTGGGCGGCGCGGCGGCGATCGGCCCGATCCTCGTGGGCATGGCCAAGCCCGTCCACGTGCTGGAGCAGGGTGCCGATGTTCAGGACATTGTGAACATGGCGGCAGTGGCCGTGATGGACGCACAGGATCGCGCCCGACCGCCGGCCGAACGACCCGCTCCAACGCCGCCCGGCGTTTTTTCCATCCACACCCTTTAACTCAGGTTCGTATTCCCCATGGCAACCCAGACCCAGCCCACTGTCGCGACGACCAAGGGCGCTGGCCAGCAGCTCTCGGCGCAGGGACTATCGCCGAACGGCACGGTGCACTGGAATCTCGTCTCATCCTCGCTGATCGAATCGGCCATCCGTCGCGGCGAAGGCACGCTGGCCGACATGGGCCCGTTCGTGGCCACGACCGCGCCGCACACGGGCCGATCCCCTAACGACAAGTTCGTGGTACGCGAGCCGGGCACCGAGGGCGACGTGGACTGGGGCAAGGTCAACCAGCCGATCAGCGCCGAGCACTTCGACCGGCTGCTGGGGGACGTGAAGCAGTACCTGAACGGCCTCGACGAACTGTACGTGCAGGACCTGTTCTGCGGCGCGGATGAAAACCACCGGTTGAGCGTGCGCTACGTGACGCCTAACGCGTGGCATGCGGCGTTCGTGCGGAACATGTTCATCCGCCCGGAACCGTCGGTACTGGCCGGCTTCGACCCGAATTTCACGGTGCTGCACGCGCCGGAGTTCCACGCCACGCCGGAAACACACGGGACGCGGTCCGGCACGTTCATCGTGCTGCACCTGGCCAGGCGGATGATCCTCATCGGCGGGACGCGGTACGCCGGTGAGTTGAAGAAGGCGATGTTCACCGTGATGAACTACCTGATGCCGAAGGACGGCGTGCTCTCCATGCACTGCTCGGCCAACATCGGCTCCGGCGGCGACACCGCGCTGTTCTTCGGCCTGTCCGGCACGGGCAAGACGACGCTGTCCGCGGATCCCGAACGCTCGCTGATCGGCGACGACGAACACGGATGGTCGGACCGCGGCGTCTTCAACTACGAAGGCGGCTGTTACGCCAAGGTGATCAACCTGTCGGCCGAACACGAACCCGACATCTACCAGACGACGCAGATGTTCGGGACGATCCTCGAGAACGTGGTGCTCGACCCGTACACGCGGCGCGTGCAGTTCGCCGACCAGTCGATCACCGAGAACACGCGCGCGTCATACCCGCTGCCGTACATCCGGAATCATGTGCCGAATGGCCGGGGCGGACATCCGAAGAACATCGTGTTCCTCACCGCCGACGCATTCGGGGTCCTTCCGCCGATCGCGAAGCTCACGCGCGAGCAGGCGATGTACTACTTCATGTCAGGTTACACCGCCAAGGTCGCGGGAACGGAACGCGGCGTCACCGAACCGCAGGCCACGTTCAGCTCCTGCTTCGGTGCAGTGTTCCTCGTCTGGCATCCGACCAAGTACGCCGACATGCTCGGCCAGCTGATCGACAAGCACGGCGCGGACGTCTGGCTCGTCAACACTGGCTGGAGCGGCGGCGCTTACGGAACCGGTTCGCGCATGAAGCTGTCGTACACGCGCGCCATGGTTCGCTCCGTGTTGTCCGGTGAATTGCGCGGAGTGAAGACGGAAGTGCACCCGGTCTTCGGTCTCGCGATGCCGACGGCGTGCGCGGACGTGCCCGCGGACGTGCTGAACCCGCGCAACACGTGGAGCGACAAGGCAGCCTACGATGCGCAGGCGCAAAAGCTGGCGGACATGTTCCGGAAGAACTTCGAGAAGTTCGGGAATGTCGATGCCCGGATTTCAGCGGCGGGACCCGGATAAGCGAGTTTTTCTTTGGGGACGGCAGATAAGAGCGGATAGGTCAACTGACTGAAA
>CAMPKM010000534.1 GCA_946887155.1 uncultured Gemmatimonadota bacterium | reverse complement strand
GACGGGTTCGGTCGGGTCGTCGGAGCAGGCAATGGCGAGCCCCGCCATGAAGGTGAACGTGAGAAGGAGCGTTGGCCGAGCGAGTCGCTGTAACATGGGTACCTCGTCAGGCAGGCGTGACGCCAGGCGTCACTGTCGTGAAGGATTGGTTCGCGAATGGTCTGTCGTGCGCGTTCGTTCGAGTGACACGGCCTGCGCGCCATGCCCTGAACGCGAGTGACGAAATGGTTCCTGACGTGACGAATCGCTCGCGCGGACGGCCGCACGGAACCTCAGGACGCTGCTGAAGGCTCCAGTGACAGGAGCACCGCCATGAGCGTCTCGAAGTCCACCGGTTTCGCCAGATGCCGCGCGAAGCCGGCTTCCTTCGTGCGCTTTCGGTCTCGCTCCTGGCTCCAGCCGGTGAGTGCAATGAGTTCGGTGTCCGATCCGGGAAGGGCTCGGATCCGCTTCGCCACCTCGTAGCCGTCCATTTCCGGCATGCCGAGGTCGAGGAAGACCGCCGCCGGATGGTATTCGCGAAAGATCTCCAGCGCCGTCGGGCCATCGTGCGCAATGCGCACGTCGGCGCCCATCACCTGCAGCAGCGCGCCGAGGCTGTCGGCGGCGTCCTCGTTGTCGTCCACGACGAGCACACGCGTCTGCCCGCGGAACCGGACGTCGAGCCGATCGCCCTGACCGGTTGCCGGCGCGTCGGCCGACACGGGAAGCCGGACGATGAATTCGCTTCCGTGGCCGATGCCCGCGCTGCGCGCTTCCACTCTCCCGTTATGCATCTCCACCAGCCCGCGGACGAGGGTCAGCCCGATGCCGAGTCCGGCCTTGACGCGCTCGTGGTCACCATCCACCTGCACGAACATGTCGAACACCCGGGGGAGTGCCGATTGGGAGATGCCGATGCCGGTGTCCTTCACGGTGACGATGGCGTGCCGGCCCTCGCGCCGGAGGGCCATGCTGATGGCGCCCCCGTGCTCGGTGTACTTGACCGCGTTGTTGATCAGGTTGGCGAATACCTGCGAGAGTCGTACGGTATCGCCCCGGACGACGACCGGTGTCTCGGGCAGCGACAGCGTGAACGTGTGGCCGGCGGCATCGATCTGCGGACGACTGGCTTCGACGGCCGCGCGGATGACCGGCGCCAGCTCCACCATTTCCATCCGCAGGTCGATCTTTCCCCTCGTTATGCGCGACAACTCCATCAGGTCGTCCACCAGGCGCACCATGTGGCTGACCTGCCGGTCCATCATGTCCCAGACCTGTTCGCCGCCGGCGAGGCCACCCGACATGCGGAGGACGTTTACCCAGTTGCGGATGGGCGCCAGCGGATTCCTCAGTTCATGCGCCAGCGTGGCCAGGAACTCGTCCTTCCGGCGGTCGGCCTGGTCGCGTTCCTGGAAGTAGGCGCGCGTCTGGTATTGCCGGGCACGGGCGCGGAGGGCGGCCCGGATGGCGCTGATGAGCGCAATGACCCGGATGGGTCGCTCGAGTAACGTGACGTTGCCGAAGAGGGTGGTCGCGCGGTCCACGAACAGGCTGTCCGCGCCCTGGCGCGTCAGCAGCAGCACCGGAAGGTCGGACCAGGCGGGCTGCCGGGTGAGCATCGACGTCAGGCGGACGTCGCCTTCGACCGCTTCTTCGGCGATGAGGAGGGCCGCGACACCACGAGCCATTTCGCGCAGGAGGGTCTCGATGTCGGGACAGATCGTGCAGTCCACGTCGTCGCGGCGCAGTCTCGCCTCGATGAGCGCGGCGTCCTTGCCGATGGGCGCCAGGATGAGCAGCCGGCGCTCGAGCCGCTCGCCGGACAGGTCCGTCACGGCATGGCCTTCTTCTCGGGAACGCCCGTCAGCACACCGCGGTAGTTGCGCAATGGATCCCCGATGCCAACGACGCCATCACGGAGCGAGAACTCCCTGATCGTGCGCTCGTGGGGGCCACCGCGCATCTTGACGACCGAAATGGCCTGGCGCACCTCACCTTCCGACTCGAAGTAGCGCAGCAGCACCACGGCGTCGGCCAGGTAACTCGCGTCGATCGGTGCGCGCATGTGCGACGAAATCAGTCCTGTGTGCGCCGACACCATCACCGTTGCCACACCGTGCTGGCCAAGGTAGGTCAGCAGTTCGTGCAGATGGATGATCAGGAACCTCTCGTCAGGCATCGAGTTCAGGTAGCCATTGAGGCTGTCAATGACGATGATCCGGGAGCCCTCCTCCCCGACCGCCTTGCGAATCCTGTGCACCAGTTCACCCGGCGACAGCTCGGCCGGATCGATCTGCATCACGTTCACGACGCCGCTCTCGGCGTGACGCCTCAGGTCGATATGCAGGCCGTCGAGTCGGCTGAACAGCGTGTTGACACTTTCGTCAAAAATGTAGAGCGACGACCGGATGCCTGATTCCGCGGCATGCTGGCAGAACAGGGAAGCGAGGGTGGACTTGCCCGTTCCGGCGGCGCCGACGAAAAGTGTACTGGTCCCACGTTCCAGCCCTCCGCCTAACAACTTGTCGAGTCCGGCGAGCCCACTGGCTACGCGCTCCCGGCTCGGCTGGGGCTGGCGGTTGGCGATCCGGCGCGGCGCCATT
>CAMPKM010000533.1 GCA_946887155.1 uncultured Gemmatimonadota bacterium | reverse complement strand
CTCACCGGCGCCATGGAATACTTCGGGTCCGGGCCACCCTTGGGCCGACCGAGGTGGGAAAAGAGCACCACCTTTGCCCCACGCCCGGCGAGGTACTCGATGGTTGGCAGCGCGGCGCGGATGCGCGTATCATCGCCGACGCTGCCATCAGATTCGAGCGGGACGTTGAAGTCGACGCGCACGAGCGCGCGCTTTCCCCTGATCGCCGGATCAGGAAGATCGGAAACAGACTTCTTGCGCATGGATGGGAGGCGCGACACGTGGGGAACCTATTTCCCCACCATCCTGATCAGGTCAACACACCGGTTCGCATATCCCCACTCGTTGTCATACCAGCCGCTCACCTTCAGCATGGTACCGTCGACGACGTTGGTGCTCAGCGAGTCGAGGATGCAGCTGTGCGGGTTGCCGATGTAGTCCGAGGAAACCAGCTCTTCCTTCGACACCGCCAGGATTCCCTTCATCGATCCTTCGGCGGCGGCCGTGAACGCGGCATTGACCTCGGCTATCGTCACGGCTCGTTCCACTTCGACCGTGAGCTCGGTGAGTGAGACATCGGGCGTGGGGACCCGGATCGCGATTCCGTCGATCTTCCCCTTCACCTCTGGAATCACGAGGGACGTGGCCTTCGCCGCGCCGGTGGTGGTGGGGATGATCGACAGGGCGGCGGCGCGCGCCCGGCGCAGGTCCTTGTGTGGCAGGTCGAGAACGTTCTGGTCGTTCGTGTAGCTGTGGATCGTCACCATGGTGCCGTGACGGAAGCCGAAGGCATCACGAATCACCTTGACCATCGGCACGAGACAGTTCGTGGTGCACGACGCATTCGAAATGATCGTGTGTTTCGCCGCGTCGTACTTGCCGTCGTTCACGCCCAGCACGACCGTCAAATCCTCGCCCTTGGCGGGCGCCGAGATGATGACGCGCTTGGCGCCCGCGGTGATGTGCTTGCGGGCGTCGTCCGCATTCGTGAATCGGCCGGTCGATTCGAGCACGATGTCGACGCCGAGCGACTTCCACGGCAGCGCCGCCGGATCTTTCTCGGCGAATACCTTGAGCGTGTCACCATCGATGACGATGCCATCGTCCGACTTCTCGACCGTGCCGCGATAGGCGCGGTGCACCGAGTCGTACTTGAACAGGTGGGCCAGCGTCTTCGTGTCGGTCAGGTCGTTCACCGCCACGAAATCGATGTCCTTCATGCCGCCTTCCTTGGCGGCCCGGACGACCTGGCGTCCGATGCGGCCGAATCCGTTGATGCCAACCTTGATTGCCATGCGAGACCTCAGTCAGGTCGGCGCGTCGCCAGGCAGGCGTGCGCGGCCGAAGGTGACGTAGCTGATGATGCGAGCGCCGCCGGTGAAGAGGGCCGCCGCGCAGGCGTTCAGGGTCGCCGCGGTGGTGACGACATCATCCACGAGCAGCAGGTGAGCGCCGCGCAGTCGAGCCAAATCGCCGGCGACCCGAAAGGCGCCGGAAACATTGCGGAGACGCTCCTCGGGAGTCAACCGCGTCTGCGACTGCGTGAAATGATCCCGAACGAGGACATCGTGCCACACATCGACGGATGACTGCACATGCAATGCACCCGCCAGCAGTGCGCTCTGGTTGAATCCTCGTTCACGCGCGCGTTGCCGAGACAGCGGGACCGGAACAAGCGCCGTGCGCTCGGCGATCACATCCGATGGCCACGTCAGGCGCGCCATGCGTGCCGCCATGCCAGGCGCCAGCGCATGCCAGCCGTCGTACTTGAACGCGTGCACCAGGTCGCCGCCGAGGCCGTCCGGCACCCAGCAGACGGATCGGACCGCACGGACGTACGGAGGCAACAGTGGGCACCACCGGCAGTCGCCCTCGATCGAGGGATACCCGCAGCGCTCACACTGCGGTCGCGGGAGAAACGGGAGCCTCGTCCAGCAGGCGCCGCAGGCGAGGTCAGGGGCATTTTCCGGGAGACGCCCGTCGCAGGTGACGCAGCACCGGGGAAGGAGGAAGTGCCCGATCGTCCGGGCGAGCCGCCGTACCGGAGTTTCGTTAGGCGCGGAGGGCGTGGCGCATGACGTCCCGGTCGGCGGGGCGGCCGAACCATCGCTCGAAGGCTTCTGCTCCCTGTGCAATGAGCATCTCCAGTCCATCGGCCGCGCGGTGCCCGGCCGCGGTCGCGGCCAGGACCCACGGTGTCTGACCGGGACGGTAAGCCAGGTCCATCACCACAGCGTCACGCGGGAGACTTGCGATCGGAACGGGCAGGCCATCGCCGGACAACCCCACCGGCGTGGCGTTGATGACGACGCTCGCGCCCGCAACGCATTCGTCGACCGAGCGCGTTGCGACGATAAACGGAAATCGCGTCGCGAGATCAGCGATCCGGCTGGACGTCCGCCCATGCACGCGCACCTGCACGGCGGGCCACTCCGCAAGGACCGCGCCGACGGCCGCGGCGGCACCACCCGCGCCGAGCAAGGCAACGCGTGCACCCGTGGGCACCGAGCCGAGGACCTGGTCGGCGAGCGCGCGAAAACCGGCAACGTCGGTGTTGTCGCCGACCAGCTTTCCATTTTCGTGCCAGAACGTGTTCACGGCGCCGGTT
>CAMPKM010000532.1 GCA_946887155.1 uncultured Gemmatimonadota bacterium | reverse complement strand
TCGGCAGCCATCGTCCGCCCGGTAAAGAGCAACTCGGCGGTGCGACCCTGGCCGATCAATCTGGGGAGCATGGCGCACGCACCCATGTCGCAGCCGGCCAGTCCAACTCTCGTGAACAGGAACGCTGTCTTCGCCTCAGGCGTGGCGATGCGAATGTCCGACGCCATGGCCAGGATCGCCCCCGCGCCGGCGCAGGCGCCGTCCACCGCCGCGACGATCGGCTGCGGACAGCTGCGCATTGCTTTCACCAGGTCGCCGGTCATTCGGGTAAACGCCAGCAGCTCCGGAACGGCCATCTTCGTCAGCGGTTCGATGATTTCGTAAACGTCGCCGCCCGAGCAGAAATTGCCGTCGGCGCCGGTGATGACGATCGCGCGAATGTCCGACGCGTACACCAGGTCCCGAAAGAGGTCGCGCAACTCCGCGTACAGGTCGAACGTGAGCGCGTTTTTCCGCGCCGGCCGGTCGAGCGTGACGACGCCAACTTTGCCCTCGTGCAATGCCGACCAGCCAAAGTGTTTCGGCGCGAACGTCGCGAGCGGGCGCCGCATGGCGGACATCGGGTCGGACTGTGGTGCGGTCATTCTGGAGTCCTCGAAGGGCGGAATCCCTGTTTTATCGATCCGAGCAGGGCATGCAGGTCCTTGCGTTCGGCGGGCGTCAGCGAAGCGAACATGGTGGTAATCCAGCGTTCGTGTGCACGAGCCATTCCGGCAAAGTGACGGCGACCGTTACGTGTCAGCCTGACGATGGCCGCGCGGCGATCTGAGTCCGCCACACGCCGCGTGACGAAACCCTCGGATTCCAGAGCGCGAACGAGCCAGGTCACGTTACCGCCGGTCGTGAGCATGCGCTCGGAAATCTCGCCCATGCGCAGGCCGCCCGGGGCACGATCGAGTTGTGACAGCAGGTCGAAGCGCGGCAACGATGAACCGAACTCCCGCTTGAGTGAACCATCGACGACCTGGGAGATGACCGTGGTGCAGGTGAAGAGGCGAAGCCAGAGTCGCAGCGACTCGTGCTCAGGCTCGTCGGCGGTCTGCGGCAATCGTTGCGCGATCATCGAGCCGATCCATCCACCACGACGGTTTGTGCCTCTTCACCCGGCGTGGCGACGCACAACGCGACGATTGCCGCGGCCACTTCGTCGACGGTAACGAGCCGGGATTGGCCGGCCCTGGAGAGGATCGCCCGGAGCGCCTCGTCGTTCGACATGCCGGTCTTCGCCGACACACGATTCACCGAGTCGCGCACGAGTTCAGTGTCGGTATAGCCAGGACAAACCGCGTTCACGGCAACGCCATGCCGGAACATCTCGACCGCCAGCGCTCTCGTCAGGCCGACCAGTGCGTGCTTGGCGGCGACGTAGGCCGAGACGTACGCCTCCCCATGCAGGCCGGCGACGCTTGCCACATTCACGACGTGGCCGCCGCCGCGCTCGATCATCCCCGGGAGCACCGCCTGTGTCGCATGCACCGCGCCTGACAAGTGCTCGGCGATGAGCCGCGTGAACAACGCCGGATCGGTCTTCAGAAACGGGGCGGACTCGGTGGACCCGGCGTTGTTCACCAGGATGTCGATGGGGCCGAGCCGTGTCGCGGCTTCGGCACAGGCGTCCTGCACCGCGACGCGGTCGGTGATGTCGGCCACCACCACCACGTGTGGGCCCGGAACACGCCGCGCCGTCTCCTCGCCGCGAGCGCGATCACGAACCAGAAGACTCACGTTCGCCCCCTGGGCCGATAGCGCGCGCACCGCCGCCGCGCCGATTCCGCGATTGGCGCCGGTGACGATCGCATGCCGCCCGCCTAACGCGCTCATGTCAGCTCTCCCCTCGGCGGTCCGGCGGATGCCGGGCCTGACCCGGTGGCGGCTCGCTCACGCGCGATCAGGCGATCGAGCTGGTGCTTGCCGGCGAGATACTGGTCGGGCCAGGTTGCGCCATCGTATCCCCAGCGCGCGGCCTCGGTCAACGTCCACGCCGGATTCACCAGGTGCGGCCGCCCGACGGCGACGAGATCCGCGCGACCCGACGCGATGATGCCGTTCGCCTGGTCCGCGTCGGTGATGGCGCCAACGGCGATCGTGGCGATGCAGGCCTCCTGGCGAATCCGGTCGGCAAACGGTGTCATCCACATCCGGCCGAACACCGGGCGTTCGTGATTCACCACCTGGCCTGCTGAAACGTCGATCATGTCGGCGCCGCTGGCCCGGAACATACGCGCCATTTCCACGGCTTCGTCGCCCGTGTTGCCGCCTGCCGCCCAGTCGTGCGCGGAAATACGAACCGACATCGGCAGGTTTGTCGGCCACGCGGCGCGCATGGCCGCGAACACGCGCAGCGGAAAACGCACGCGATTCTCGAGACTTCCCCCGTATTCGTCGTCGCGGTGGTTGGTGAGTGGTGACAGGAACGAGGAGAGCAGGTAGCCATGGGCGCAGTGCAACTCCAGCCAGTCGAAACCGGCCGACCGCCCAAGCTCTGTCGCGCGGACGAACTCTTCGGTGACGCGGTCCATTTCCGCCACGGTCATCGCGCGCGCCACCTGCGACACGCCCGGGAGGTATTGCTGCTCCGAGGCGGCCATCAAG
>CAMPKM010000531.1 GCA_946887155.1 uncultured Gemmatimonadota bacterium | reverse complement strand
GGTGATATCGCCCTCCTGGGTGGCCACCGCGCGCTCACGCATTCACTGGCGTTTGCGTTGTTCACGGGCATCCTGCTCGCGTTCGGGATCGGCTGTCGCGGGTTCCCTCGGTGGAGGCTCGCGGCAGTCCTGGCGATCGCCGTCGCGACGCACGCGGGGCTGGACGCCCTCACCAGCTATGGAGAGGGCATCCAGTTGCTGGCTCCGTTCAGCGACGCCCGCTACCGGTCATCGTGGCAGCCGTTAGGCGGTGGCATCGCAAGGGATACGGCCGCGTTCTTCATGGCCTGCCTGCTGGCGCGCGCGATCCTCAAACGCCGCCGCCTGCCGCTCCCGGCGTTGCTCGATCCCCCGTTCCTTCGACCACCCGCGGGTACTGCTCATGACTGAAGACCAGGACGTCGTCCAGACGATCGTTGCGCTGGAGCGAAATGCACTCGAGCGGTGGGGAAGAGGCGATCCGTCCGGATTTCTCGAGATATCGGCCGAGGACGTGGTCTATTTCGACCCGTACCAGGAGCGGCGACTCAACGGCATCGCCGAGCTGCGAGAGCTGTACGAATTGATCCGCGGTCGGGTGCAGATCAATCATTTCGAAATGATCAACCCGTTGGTGCAATCGGCGGGTGAGATGGCCGTGCTGACCTTCAATTACGTGGCTGAAGGCGCTGGCGCGATCACCAGCCGCTGGAACTGCACGGAGGTGTTCCGGCGCGATGGGGGCGCCTGGCGGATTATTCAGACCCACTGGTCATTCACGCAGCCGGATCTGCGCGAACCCGACCTGTGATCACGCACCAAACGACTACCAGGGGCGGTCAGTCCCGGTGAAGAGAGGTGCGGCGCATGAAAAGAGGCCGACCTCTGCTCTGTAGCCTGGGTGAGTTGCCCGCTGGACAACGTCTGCGCCATGGTGCATAGACCGGTTCGTGTATCGCCAGTACGAGCCTGGCGACCCCAACTACTCATAGAAACGAGGACGCATTCGTGCTCTTTCACATCACGCAGGTCCATACGCCGGAAACATGCCCGCGCGACGAAGGCGGGTCGAACTCGCTTTTCAACCCAAACGTTCCCGGGCTCAAGCTGATTGGCCGTTATGGCGCCAACGCGCAGCACACGCTGTTCTATATCGTGGAAGCGGCCGATGTGAACGCAATCCACAAGTTCCTGTGGCCCGGGTTCAAGTACTGCACGGCCACCGTTACGCCCGTGAGTGAGGTGCCCGTACCGAAGGACTGAGCCTCGGCCAGGGAGGCTCTCAGGTCGCAAAAAATCAACGTCGGGAGCGGACCTGGTCTGTTGCCCGACGTTCCGCTGGTCGGGTAAACTTCACGCGGCACGAGGGTCGGATCGGGGGCTGACCCTGGTCTGACCCTGTTCTGACCCCGCTTTGACCCCGACCAGTCGCCACCACGTGTCCCGTCCCATTCGCATTCTGATCGCCAAGCCCGGCCTCGACGGCCATGACCGGGGCGCGAAGGTTGTTGCCGCCGCCCTGAGGGATGCCGGGATGGAGGTCATCTACACGGGCCTGCACCAGACCCCCGAGATGATCGCGACCGCCGCCGTGCAGGAAGACGTCGACGCCATTGGTCTGTCGATCCTGAGCGGTGCGCACATGACGCTCTTTCCACGGGTCCGCGCATTGCTCCTGGAAGCCGGTCGCGACGACGTGCTGATCACCGGTGGCGGGATCATCCCGAAGGAAGACATGGATGCGTTGCGCGAACAGGGAATCGGCGAGCTGTTCGGGCCGGGCACACCGACGACTGCCCTGATCGAGTACATCCGCCAGTGGTTCGAAAGCCGGCAGCAGCAGCGCGCGTGACGTCCAGGCTGAGAGAGCTCAGCGCGCAGGTTCGCGAACTCGAGGATCGCGTCAGGCAGGGCGGTGGACCGGAACGCGCGGCGAAGCAGCACAAGCAGGGAAAGCTGACCGCACGGGAACGCGTCGGCCGCCTCTGCGACGAGGGGAGCCGCTTCCTCGAAATGGGCCTCCTCGTCGCCTACGATCAGTACGAAGGCGAAGCGCCGTCGGCTGGAGTGGTGACGGGCGTCGGCATCGTGCAGGGCCGGGACGTCGTGATCGTTGCCAACGACGCCACGGTGAAGGCAGGATCGTGGTGGCCCGAGACGATCCGGAAGATTTTGCGCGCACAGGAAATCGCGATGCGCTGCCGGGTGCCAATCATCTATCTCGTCGATTCGGCTGGCGTGAACCTGCCCTACCAGGGTGGCGTCTTCCCCGGCCAGTACGGCGCCGCGCGGATCTTCTTCTACAACTCCATCATGCGGCGCTACCTGCGGGTGCCGCAGCTCGCGGCGGTGATGGGGCAGTGCGTGGCGGGCGGCGCGTACCTTCCGGCGCTCTCCGACGTGATCGTGATGGTGAAGGGCTCCTCGTTCATGGGACTGGGCGGTCCGAACCTCGTGAAGGGGGCCACGGGCCAGGCGGTGGACGCCGAGTCGTTAGGCGGCGCGACGATGCATACCGAGGTGTCGGCGGTGGCGCATTACGCCGTCGACGATGACGACCAGTGCCTGCTGAAGCTCCGGGTGCTGGTGGATCGGCTGGGCATGGGGCCTGGGG
>CAMPKM010000530.1 GCA_946887155.1 uncultured Gemmatimonadota bacterium | reverse complement strand
TCCCGCACCGCCCGAACTGACCCACCGCCCCACCCGAGGAGACACCCGATGACCGTCACGTCCGGCACGGCGTTCAGCAGCTCGGCCAGCCCTTCCCGCGCCAGCGGCTCATCGTCCACGACCATCACTCGAAGCGTGGTCATGTTGCGCGCTGCCGCGACTCGTCAGGCAGGACGATCGTGACTCGCGCCCCGCGACCACCTTCGGCGGCTTCCAGTCTCAGCCGGGCGCGTTCGCCGTACAGACCCGCCAGTCTCGCGCGTGTGTGCCCAAGCCCGATTCCCTCCTCCGGCACCGGCGAGCCGGTGGCCGACAATCCTTCACCGTCGTCCTCGACGCTCAGCACAAGACCGTCGCCCTCGGCTTGCACCCCAATCTCCACCGTCAGCGGACGCGATGGATCCGTCAGTCCATGCTGGATGGCGTTTTCGACAATCGGCTGCAGCACCATCGATGGAACGAGCTTGTCTTCCAGACCACGCGCCAGGTTCCACCGCACGACCAACCGATCGCCGTGGCGGACTTGTTCGATGTCGACGTAATGACGCAGAACTTCCAGTTCCACGCGCAACGGGACGAGCTGTGCACTTGCCTGCTCGAGTGAATGACGAAGCAGCATCGACAGATGGTCGAGCAACTGTTCCACCTTGCGGGTCTCTCCCCGGCGAGCAAGCACCATCGCGCTGTTCAAGGCGTTGAAAAGGAAGTGCGGATCGAGTCGCGCCCGCAGCACCGCCAGTTGCGATTCGGCGAGTTGCGCGCGCAGATCGGCGGCGGTCTGCTCGAGCCGGCGCGTGCGCTCGCGATTCGTGCTACCCTGCACGACCGCCACCATCGCCACGCCAAGCAGCAGGTTCGTGGGGAGGTTATGTCCCATGATGTGCGCCGCGGAATGAAGCACTCCGGGTGAATACGTCACGAGCCAGTGCCAGGGACTCGACAAGATCGGCACGACGACCATCGGTGCCAACGCGAGGGCACCGCCAACGACGAAACTCGTTGCAATCCCTGCCTGACGAGCGTTCGCCCCCCGCATCAACACGACGAGCAGCACACCCCAGACCGACCAGCCAAGCCAGTTGCCGACTTCCAGCAGCACGACGGTGCGCGCCGTGAGCGATCCTCCCATCGACGACAACAGCTGGAGCTGCGCCAGCCCCCTGACGATCGACGCGCCGAGCGCCAGAGAACTGAGGATGCCAATCAGCGGGAGGGCACGCTTCACCGGTGAAAAGCTAATCTCGCTCGCGTCATCCACCCGGACGCAACGCCAGGCCAGGATCGACCCGGCTCGCGCGACGCGCGGGAATAAGGGCGGCGGCGATGCCCGCCAGTGCCGCGACACCGAGGACGGCAACGGTCACCAGTGGATCGAGCGTGCCGACTCCGTACAGCAAGCCCGCAAGCATCCGCGATGTCGCGACTGCACCAGCGAGTCCAAGCAGCACACCGAGTCCAACGAGCCCCGCGCATTCTCGGCCGACGAGGCGGACGAGGTCCTGCGTGGTCGCGCCGAGCGCCAGGCGAACCGCGAGTTCATGGCGGCGCTGGCTCACCAGGTACGCCAGCAAGGCGTACGTCCCGGCGACCGCCAGCAGGAGCGCCAGCACCGCATAGCCGGTCATGATCTGCGTTGCGGTCGTGACCCGCTCGCGTGCCACGGCAATGACGTCATCGAGCGTCGCCACGTTGTATGTCGCGATGTCGGGCGCCGTTTCCCTTACTACCCGGCGCAGCGATCCGGCCAGCGCCATGGCGTTGCTGCTCGTGCGCGCCACGATCGTCAGCTCGGTCCTGAACTCCAGGAACGAGTACGTACCGAGGCCCGGCGTGTAGAACTCCGGACGCGATGGCTCGGTCAGGCTCCTGTTCTTCGCGTCGGCTACGACACCGATGATCGGCATCCACGGCGACGCGGGACCGAACCGGAGCCTTGTGCCTAACGGGTCCTTGCCATCCGGGAACAACAGCATTTCCAGGCTGCGGCTGATCACGAGCGGCGTCATGGTCGCCGTGGCATCATCGTCGGTGAACGCCCGCCCCTTGATGACCGGTATTCCCATGGCCTCGAAGTAACCCTGGCTGACGACACGATAGTCGGCGAGCGGGTCACTCCCGTCGGCCAGGAAGGGTCGGCCCTCGACGGCCATCGCCTGATCACGACGTCCCAGTTCCAGTGGCAGCGCGTTGACCAGACCGGCGGCCCGGACGCCCGGCAATGCATTCACCTCATGCACGAGACGGCGGAGAACCAGCTCACGCCGCGCACGGTCCCGCAGCATCGGCGCGGGGAGGTTGATGCGAAGGCTGATGGTAGAGTCCGTGCGAAATCCGAGCGCAACCTGCTGCGCCTCTCGGGCCGAGGCAATCAGAAGCCCGGCGCCGTGTACGAGCAGCACCGCGAGCGCGACCTGCACGATCGCCAGCGATCGTCGGAGACGGTTGGCAACGCGCGGGCTCGCCGCCGACCCGCGGTCGTGCAGAGTTCGCGATGGATCACGTCCGGCGACCAGCGCCACCGGCACGGCGCCAATCACGGCGCCTATGAGCAGAACCGACATTGTCGCGGCAACCAGCGACCGCATTTCCACCAGTGAGC
>CAMPKM010000529.1 GCA_946887155.1 uncultured Gemmatimonadota bacterium | reverse complement strand
TGGCCGGTGATATCGAGCGGCTGGAGCGCGTCGCGCACCGGTTCGAGCGCATCGGCCGGCCGCCACAGATGGAGGAAGTCGACGCCGCCGAAATTCTGGAACGCGTCACGAATTATTTCGGCGCCAGGGTGCCGACTCTGGCGCACGCGGTTTCGATCGAGCTCAACTCGGTGGGCGAACTTCCGATGAAGGGCGACGCGGTGCTGATCGAATGGGCCCTCGAGGCGGTGGTGAAGAATGCGGTGGACGCATTGGCGGGCCGGGACGGCCGCATCGTCGTGGAGGGTACGCGATTGCCTGAGGGCGACATCCGGATCCGGGTGACGGATGACGGTCCGGGTGTGCCGCGCGAACTGCGACGCCGGATTTTTGATGCCGGGTTCACGACCAAGGAGCGCGGCTGGGGCATCGGACTCGCGCTGGCGCATCGGATCGTTGCCGAGTGGCACAAGGGATCGCTGGCGCTGATGCCGTCCGAACGAGGGGCGAGGTTCGAGTTTATTTTTCCTGCATGACTTCAGTGGATGTTCGAGGCGACCTGCTGTCGGGATTGAACCCCGCGCAGCGGGAGGCAGTGGAGCACGGGTCCGGACCGTTACTCGTGCTCGCGGGCGCCGGGTCGGGAAAGACGCGCGTGCTGACTCGGCGCGTCGTGCGGTTGATCGAGCAGGAAGGTCTCTCGCCGCAACAGGTCCTGACGGTGACGTTCACCAACAAGGCGGCCGGCGAGATGCGTTCGCGTATCGCCGACCTGCTGGGATCGGAGCCGGCGGGCATGTGGACCGGCACGTTCCACAGCATTGGCGCGCGCCTCCTCCGCATCCATGCCGACAAGGCCGGTCGATCACAGAACTTCACGATCTACGACGAAGACGACACGCTTGCGGCCGTCAAGCGGGTGATGGAGCGGCTGAAGATCTCTCCCAAGGAACGACCGCCGCAGGCGATCATCTCCGCCATCTCCGACGCCAAGAACGCACTCGTCTCCGTCACGGAGTTCGAGAACCTGGCGATGGATCCGTTCAGCAAGACCGCCGCCCAGGTCTATCGGGAACTGGAAGTCGCTTTGCGGCAGTCGAATGCAGTTACCTTCGACGACCTGCTCGTGCTCCCGGTTCATATTCTCGAGCAGAATCCCGACGTGCTCGAACGGTACCGTCGCCGGTTCAGGCACATCCTCGTCGACGAATACCAGGATACCAACCGCGCGCAGTACCGGTTCGTGTCGTTGTTAGGCAGCGTCCACGGCAATGTCACGGTGGTCGGGGACGACGATCAGTCGATTTACGGCTGGCGCGGCGCGGACATCCGCAACATCCTCGATTTCGAGCACGACTTTCCGGGTGCGAGGATCGTACGGCTCGAGGAGAACTACCGGTCGACGCCGCAGATCCTCACCGTGGCCAACGCCGCGATCTCGGGAAACACGTCCCGGAAGGGCAAGACGCTGCGGACGACGCGACCGGGCGGCGAGGCGGTGACGGTCGTGGCCACGCTCGACGAGCGTGACGAGGCCGAGTTCGTGGTGGAGCAGGTGACCGAGCGTCGTTATGCAGCAAAGCGCCGGCCATTGCGGGACTTTGCCGTTCTGTACCGCACGAATTCCCAGAGCCGGGCGATGGAAGAGGCGTTTCGCCGCCATTCCATCCTGTACCGGCTGGTCGGCGCCATCCGCTTCTATGATCGCCGCGAGATCAAGGACCTGCTCGGCTGGCTCAGGCTTATCGCAAACCCGGCGGATGATGAAGCATTCCGCCGAGCCGTGACGGCGCCTCGCCGAGGTGTGGGAGAAACGTCGCTCGACGCATTGGCGTCGTTCGCGTCCAGCGCCGGGATTCCGCTACTCGCGGCCGCGACACACGCGAAGTTCACTGGATCGCTACGGCCCGCCGCCCGCGATTCGCTGAAGGCGTTTTCGGAACTGGTATTCCGCTTGCGTGAAAAGGCCAAGGACTCGGCTGTCAGCGATCTGTTAGGCGACCTGGTGATCGCGATCGGTTATGAGGAACATCTGAAGGCCGAGGGGCCGGGTTCGAACGAGCGGCTGGACAACGTCCGCGAACTGATCGCCGGCGCTGTGGAAACCGTGCAGGACGAGGGCGGGGAAGTGGGGCTGACGCCGCTCGACCATTTCCTGCAGCGCGCCACGCTCGTCACCAGCGCCGACGCCGCCGGTCCGGATGCGGATGCCATCACCCTGATGACCCTGCATAACGCGAAGGGACTGGAGTTCCCGGTGGTGTTCCTGACGGGCCTCGAGGACGGCCTCTTTCCCCTGTCGCGCGCGATGGACGACCCTGCGATGCTCGAAGAGGAGCGCCGACTGTTTTACGTCGGCATCACGAGGGCCGAGGACGAGTTGTTCATCACTCATGCGCGCAGCCGGCGCCGGATGGGTGAGGTGATGATGTCGGCCCGTTCGCAGTTCCTGCGAGAGATTCCCGCGGGCATGGTCCGGGATCGCGCGACCATCAAGCTGCGCGGCAGCGCTTCGGTCTTCGAGCGACCGACGGCCGCGGAACGCCGGCCGGGTTTCGCCACCCCCGACTGGCGCCCGTCGCCGTCGCGCTCATTTGCGTATGAGGACGTCTCGCAGGATACGCCGCGCTTTGTGAAGGG
>CAMPKM010000528.1 GCA_946887155.1 uncultured Gemmatimonadota bacterium | reverse complement strand
CATGCGCACGGCATCGGCGGTGTACGGCCTTCGTGGTGAAATGCCGGCCGGGTCGATGATGAAGGTCGACCTAACGACACCCATGTACTCCTTACCCATGAACTTCTTGAGTTGCCATGCGCCATACGCCTCGGCGATCGCGTGGTCGGTGTCCGCGAGCAATGAGAATGGCAGTTCGTATTTGGCCCTGAACTTTGCCTGCTTCGCAACCGAATCCGGACTCACGCCGAGTATGACTGCATCCAGTCCCTCGAACCGAGGGAAAGCGTCGCGGAACGCGCACGCTTCGGCGGTTCAACCAGACGTGTCGGCCTTTGGATAGAAGTACAGCACTACCCAATGGCCCCGGTAATCGCGCAGCGAAATCGTCTTGCCTTCGTCTGTCTCGACAGTAAAGTCGGGCGCTGCTGAGCCTTCAGCGATCATGCCTTCGATTCCTGACAGGGTGAGCCCGGAAGATGGCGCGTGACGCAGCGCGACGCATCTGCCGGAAGGGGCATTGCGATCGGGGTGGTTGAAGACTGACGTGTCCGTCTTTTATCTCACCCGTCGCTACCCATGTCACACATATCGGCCCGGATCATCCTTGCGGGTGCGGTTGCGTGCTTCGCCTGCGATGGCGAAACACCTCCTGTCTTTCCGCGCCTCGACGCGCTCGAGCTCGTGTTCGCGACGCAAAGCGAGGCCCAATCCACGAGCATTGATGCGTTGTTCACCGGCAGGGTGATCGTCAGGATCGCCGCCGAGTGATGTTGCGGGGCGGCCCCGTCAACGGGTCGGGAAGGAATCTGCAAATGAATTGTGGCGAGACGAATCACTGTGCGCCTGCGGAATGTGTCCGTCGGTAGGTTTCGACCCTTCGGTCATCGTTTGCAGTGTCCCCACCTGATCGGCTGCGAGGTCACGCGTGTTTCGTTCGATGTTGCTCATGGCATTCCTCACCGCTTGCGGATCGTCGCCGACCGATTCACAGCCTCAGGACATCGGCGAGGGCCGGCCGATGCTCTTCATCGGCAATAGCCATAGCTACAACCGCGACGTTCCCGGCATCCTGCAGGCGCTGGCCGATTCGTCCGGCGACAAGCTCGCGGTGCTGACGGTGGCCGGCGCCAACCTCGCGCTCATCGACCACTGGAACCTGGGCACGGCCGAACAGGTCATCCGCTCCCGGGCGTGGGAATTTGTCGTTATGCAGCAGGGCTGGACGCCGGCTGGCGTGTGCCAGGACACGCTCCGGCTGGCAGCGAGAAATTTCGAAGGCGCCATCCGGGCGGCCGGCGCGATTCCCGCCCTGTTCCAGTTATGGCCCGGTTCCAGCCAGGCCGCACAATACCAGGGCACGATCGAGTCGTATCGACTGGCGGCGAAAGACGTCAACGGCATGCTGTTCCCGGTCGCGGAGGCGTGGCGGGCGCTGGCGGAACGGGACCCGACGGTCAACCTGTACCTCGACGGCCTGCATGCCAACGATGCGGGCGCGTACCTTTCGGCACTCGTTATGTACGCGCGCGTCTTCAACGAGACGCCGGTTGGCCTCCCAGCGACCATACGCACCCGCTCCGGTATTATCATCAGCGTACCGGCTTCGCTGGCGGCGACGCTGCAGGAAATCGCGGCGGAAATCGGCCTCGCGCCGACGCCCGACGAAGAGCCGGTGGCTCAGCCGGTCATCACCTCGCGCTGCTGACGGCGCGGTCTGCCAGCGTCGTCGCGCGAACGCCGGGGTCAACTGACGCGTTGACTGCGGGAGCCACTATTTTCGACTCATATGCCGCACGAAACGGGACTCATCGTCATGCTCGGCGCTGGATTCGCCCTGGCCTTTGTGCTGGGGCTCCTCGCCATGCGACTTCGGCTGCCTCCGCTCGTCGGCTACCTGCTGGCGGGGGTGGTGATTGGTCCGTTCACGCCGGGATTCGTGGCCGATGCCGGACTGGCGACGCAACTGGCGGAAATCGGCGTGATCCTGCTGATGTTCGGGGTCGGGCTGCATTTCTCGGTCGACGACCTGTTCTCCGTGCGACGGATCGCAGTGCCGGGCGCCATCGCGCAGATCACGGTTGCGACCCTGCTTGGCATGCTGGTGGCGCGCTGGTGGGGCTGGAGCTGGGGCGCCGGCCTCGTGTTCGGCCTCTCCCTCTCGGTCGCCAGCACCGTGGTGCTCCTGCGCGCGCTCGAGCAGCGGGGGATCCTCGACACGAACGACGGCCGTATCGCGGTCGGCTGGCTGATTGTCGAGGACATTGCGACCGTGCTCGCGCTCGTGCTGCTGCCGGCGTTCGCGACCGCATTGGGCGGCACGGGCGCCGCTGAGGCGGGCGCGCCGGGCATCTGGACGCAACTGGGGATCACGTTCCTCAAGATCGGCATCTTCCTCGCATTGATGTACTACATTGGCCGGCGAGCGGTGCCCTGGCTCCTCGGCGCCGTCGCCCGCACGGGATCACGCGAGCTGTTCACGCTGGCCGTCCTGGCCGTGGCGTTAGGCATCGCGCTCGGCGCCGCCTACCTGTTCGGCGTGAGCTTCGCCCTCGGGGCGTTCTTTGCCGGCGTGGTGATCGCCGAGTCGGACCTGAGCTACCAGGCCGCCGCCGATGCGTTGCCGTTGCGGGACGCATTCGCG
>CAMPKM010000527.1 GCA_946887155.1 uncultured Gemmatimonadota bacterium | reverse complement strand
GCTGTGAAGCGAGCAGGTCGGCCATCGCGTCGACGACAGTCCCTTCGGAGCCGGTCGTGGAGTCGATGGCCATGAGGCTTGTTGCGATCTCAGCGGCAGTTTTCATGGGAGGGGATAAAGGGTGCGAGGATAGGAGCGTGCAAGGGCAAGCACGCACGCACGCTTGATCCCTCGCGCTCGCACCTACTTGAGAAACCGCCGAGCCAACTGTTCGAGCCGCTCGTCGCCGTCCTTTTCGGCGCTTCTGCGAATTGCCTCGACGTGTGCGCGCAGCGTTGAGTCGCCCCAATAAAACCCCGTGGCCAGCTCGGCTTCGCCGGTGACGCCTTCGCGAGCTGCCTCGAGCAACGCCCGCGCGGCAGCGGCCTCGAAGCCTGGGTCGTCACGAGCGGGCAGGCCAAAATCGCGGCGCGGCTTGCCGGATTCATCGCGATCGTCGTCAACAAAGGCTCGTGACATCTGGTGCCGAGTCCGAAGTGCGGAATGCGGGAGAATCACTGCTTTAGATTACCTGAACATCCTGCAAACCAGCGCCAGTTCGCAATGAAACATCCTGACTCATTTTCGTCGCGCGCGGTACTCGAAGTCGGCACAGACCGGTACACCATTTTCCGGCTCGATGCGCTGCGCGAGCGGTCGCGCGGGAACGTCGACCGGCTTCCCTTCTCGCTCAAGATCCTCCTGGAGAACCTCCTGCGCGGGGAGGACAACGCGTTCGTCAAACCGGCGGACGTCGAGGCACTCGCGCAATGGAACGTCAAGGCGCCGGTGGAAAAGGAAATCGCGTTTCGGACGAGCCGCGTGCTCCTGCAGGATTTTACCGGGGTGCCCTGCGTGGTCGACCTCGCCGCCATGCGCGATGCGATCGTGAAGCTTGGTGGAAGTCCGGCGCGCATCAATCCGCTGCAACCGGTCGATCTCGTTATCGACCATTCCGTGCAGGTCGACGAGTACGGCATCGAGTCGGCGCTGCTCATCAACACCAAACTCGAGTTTGAAAGGAATCAGGAACGCTATGAGTTTTTGCGATGGGGCCAGAGCGCGTTCCGCAATTTCCGCGTCGTCCCGCCGGGCACCGGCATCTGCCACCAGGTGAATCTCGAGTACCTGGGTCAGGTGGTGTTCACCTCCAGCGCCGATGGCGACCTGGTCGCCTATCCGGATTCGCTCGTCGGAACCGACTCGCATACGACCATGATCAACGGCCTCGGTGTGATGGGGTGGGGCGTGGGTGGCATCGAAGCCGAAGCGGCGATGCTGGGCCAGCCGGTGTCGATGCTCATTCCGGACGTAGTGGGCTTCAAGCTGCACGGACGCCTGCCGGCCGGCGCGACGGCCACGGACCTGGTGCTGACCGTGACCGAAATGCTGCGGAAGAAAAAGGTCGTTGGCAAATTCGTGGAGTTCTACGGCGCGGGGTTATCGTCGCTGTCGCTGGCGGATCGCGCGACGATTGCGAACATGTCGCCCGAGTACGGCGCCACGATGGGCTTTTTCCCCGTCGACGCCGAAACGCTGAAGTACCTGCGCCTGAGCGGACGCGATGAGAAGCGCGTGCAGCTCGTCGAGGCGTATTGCCGGGAACAGGGTCTCTTCCGCACCGACGACACGCCGGATCCGGTGTTCACCGATTCGCTCGAGCTCGACCTGTCGACGGTGGTGCCGAGCCTCGCCGGCCCGAAGCGCCCGCAGGATCGCGTGCCGTTGTCGCAGGCGAAGGAAATGTTCGCGACCGCGCTGAGTGCGGAGCTGGCGCGCCTCTCGCCGGCGGCGGCAGCAACGGTTCCAACGCCCGACGTCGCGCTGGCCAAGGGTCGCATGGACGCCGAAGGCGCGGCGCAGAGCCACGAGCAGCACTCGGTCCCGGTCGTGATCAACGGCGAGGCGTGCCGTCTCGGGCACGGCTCGGTGGTCATCGCGGCCATAACGAGTTGCACGAATACCTCGAATCCGTCCGTGATGCTCGCGGCGGGCCTCCTCGCCCGCAACGCGGTGAAGCGCGGATTGCAGAGCAAGCCGTGGGTAAAGACGTCGCTCGCACCGGGCTCGAAGGTCGTAACGGAATATTTCCGCAAGTCGGGCGTGATGTCCGATCTCGAGGCGCTCGGCTTCGACGTGGTCGGCTTCGGCTGCACGACGTGCATCGGCAATTCGGGTCCGCTTCCCGACGTGGTGTCGCAGGCCATCGACAGCGAACAACTGGTGGTGGCGGCGGTGCTTTCGGGGAACCGCAACTTCGAGGGGCGGGTGAATCCGCAGACGCGTTTCAACTACCTGGCCTCGCCGCCGCTGGTGGTGGCGTACGCGCTGGCCGGCCGAATGGACATCGACCTCAACCGCGAACCGTTAGGCGTCGGGTCTGACGGTCCGGTGTTCCTCCGTGACATCTGGCCGTCGCCGACCGACGTGGAGGACGAGGTGCTGCGCTCGGTGAAGCGCGAGATGTTCCAGTCGCAGTACGCCAACGTGTTCGACGGCGACGAGCAGTGGCGCGCGCTCCCGGTCCCGGCCGGCGACCAGTATGCGTGGAGCGAGGCGTCGACGTACGTGAAGAACCCGCCGTACTTCGAGGGGATGACGGCGACGCCACCCGGCATCCGGCCGATCACCGGGGCGCGCGTCCTCGGCATGTACGGT
>CAMPKM010000526.1 GCA_946887155.1 uncultured Gemmatimonadota bacterium | reverse complement strand
ATCGACCACCTTGGCCCAGCCACGGTCACCCCAGCGTTCGAAGGAATCGGCATTTTCCCGGGTTACCGGCACACCGGTCGTGGTTCGCAGGGCGAGGTAGGCCTCTTCGATTTCCCTGGCGGATTCATCGAGGAACTCGCTTCCTTCTACCGGATCAGCGCCGTCGAGGATCCGGTCCAGCCATGCCTGGTACTCCCGGACATTCCAGCGTCGCTGCTGGCCGTCGAAACTGTGCGCTGACGGACCCAGGCCCACATACGGCACCCGGCGCCAGTAGGCCGCGTTATGCACCGCGCGGTGTCCAGGCCTGGCGTAGTTCGACACCTCGTAGTGCTCGAAGCCGGCCGCTGTGAGCCTGCGGTCGGCTTCGAGAAACTCTGATTCGAATCGCTCCTCGTCGGCCTCGTGAACCTCACCGCGCTCGCGCCACCTGAGGAGCGGAGTGTGTGGTTCGACTGTCAGGCCGTAACAACTGATGTGAGGCGGCTCGAGCTCGATCGCCCGGCTCAGGTCCTCGCTCCACGAACGAGACACCTCTGGCGGAAGCGCAAAGATCAAATCGAGCGACCAGTCGAAGCCTTCGCTCCGGAGCACGTGTGCTGCCTGGGCGGCGCGCGCGGCGTCGTGCGTGCGGTGCATCCAGGTGAGTACAGCGTCGTTGAAGCTCTGGACCCCGAGCGACACGCGCGTGGCTCCCGCCCTGCGCCATTGGCTGACCGCATCCGGCGTGACGTCTTCAGGATTGGCTTCGATGGTGACTTCCGCGCCGGGTCCGGTCGGCCAGCCCCCGCGCACGAGGTCGAGGACGCCGACCACGCCATCGGCGCCAAGCCGGGATGGTGTGCCACCGCCGAGGTAGATGCTGTCGACGGGGCTCTGATACACGACCGGAAAGCGCAGTGCAATTTCGCGCTCGAGCGCGTGCACGAAGGCATCTACCGGCACCGTGCGGCGCACCGCGATCGCGAAGTCGCAATACGAACAGCGTCGCGCGCAGAACGGTACGTGCACATAAACGTGTCTCGAATCCACTGCACGAAACCTACCTGGACTCCGCGTCAAACGGTCCTGACAGCGCCGGTTGCCGAGACGTGAATCCGCCCCGTCAGTTCGAGCGAGGAGAGCGCGGTGGCAAAGTCCCGCGGCGAGAGTCGCGTGGTGCGGCCGAGATCCTCGACATCGGCCGCGCCGGCACGCAGGGCAGCGAGGATGATGCCGTGCGCGGGATCGACCGTGTCGCCGTCGGCGGCGCGTTGCGGCGCCTCACGCGCGGGGGAATCGAGATCCGCAATCGACAGGACGTCCTCGATGCGCGTGATGACAGCGGCGCCGTCGTGGAGTAGACGGTTGCTGCCGACGTGGCGCGGCGAATCGATCGGCCCCGGAACCACCGCCACGTTCCGGCCGAGTTCAGCGGCGATTCGCGCCGTGATGAGCGCCCCGCTCCGTTCGCCCGCCTCGATCACGATCAGGGTTTCGGCAAGCGCCGCGATGATCCGGTTGCGCCGGGGAAATGCGCCCTTCCCCGGGCGGCTGCCTAACGGGATTTCCGAGACGACCAGCCCCTCACGGACGATGCGGTCATGAAGGCCGGCGTGCGCGGGTGGATACGGCACGTCGGCGCCTCCACCGAGCACGGCAATCGTGCCCCCATTGGCGTCCATCGCGCCGCGATGGGCCGCGGCATCGATGCCAAAGGCCATGCCGCTGACGACAACGGCCCCGGCCCCGACGAGCACAGCCGCCATCTGTGCCGCGATTCGTTCACCGCTCGCTGACGAGTGCCGGGTTCCGACGATGCCGACGCGCCGGCCATGCAGGTGTCCGGGAGTGCCTAACGCAAAGAGGAGGCTGGGTGGCTGTGGCAGCTCGAGCAGGACCGCCGGATACGTGGGCTCGCCCTGCACCATGATGTGCGCTCCGATACTGGCGGCTCGCGCCATGACCTCGTCGGCGCTCCGCCGCGCCGCGGCACGATCCGCCTCGCCCGCGGTCGCCCGGAACGCCGCCGCCGCCGACCCGTACCGCTCGATGCCGATGCGCAACGCAGCTCCGCCCAGCCTGGGAACGAAGCTGAACGCAACAGCGTCCCGCAGGTCCGGCCAGGTCAGGTCCCGGGCTTCAGGGAAGGGCTTCGTTCCGCGCCCGCTCATCGGCCTCGACACGGATCCGGAGGAGTTCCGACCACCAGGCGGCGAGAAGCGGTTCCAGTCCCGTGCGCGCGGCCGCACTGATGGCGAACGAGCCGAACGACTCTGGTGCCTCGATCGGTGGAATGTATTCCTCACCCAGCAGGTCAAGCTTGGTGAACACGACGCAATGACGACGGGCGGCGAGTTCCTCCGAATAATGCGACACCTCGCGGCGGAGCTGGTCGTACTCGGCCTGCCAGTCGTCGGCGTCGATCGGGATCATGAACGCCAGGAGGCGCGTGCGCTCGATGTGACGGAGGAACTGCAGCCCGAGTCCCTTCCCTTCCGACGCGCCTTCGATCAGGCCCGGGATGTCGGCCACGACGAACGTCCGGTGATCGCTGAGCTGCACGACGCCGAGGTTGGGCGACAGGGTCGTGAACGGATAGTCGGCGATCTTGGGCGTGGCCTTCGAGATGACCGAGAGCAACGTGCTCTTTCCCGCGTTAGGC
>CAMPKM010000525.1 GCA_946887155.1 uncultured Gemmatimonadota bacterium | reverse complement strand
TCTCGCGCTGGGCGCCGCGCCGGCGCGCGTGGGCCGGATGGTGCTCCATGACGGGATCAAGCTCGTCGGCATCGGCACCGTCGCCGGACTTGCCGCCGCGTTTGGCGCGACACGATTCCTTCGGACCCTCCTCTACGGTGTCGAGCCGACCAGCATCGCCGAGTTCGCGATCGCGACGGTGTTGCTCGTGACGGTGACACTGGTCGCGACGCTCGTCCCCGCGCGGCGAGCGGCTCGAACGCACCCCGCTGTGGTACTCCGGAGCGAGTAACCAGGAAATGGCGGGGCCAGGCCCCGTGATTGGCATTCGAACGGCTGAGCGGCGCTACTCCGCCCTCAGTGCTTCCGTCGGGTGCACTCGTAAGGCTCGGCGCGCCGGACCGATCGTTGCCAGCAATCCGACCACTACCATCGACAGGATCAGCGCGAGGCTGTTCACCACAAGCTGCGTTGGCGTCGACGTGTTGCCGGCGAGTGCCGCAATAATCGGCGCCCCGACCACGCCGATCGCGACGCCGGTACCGATCTGCCACAGCGCGCGCGACAGGATCCCGGCCAGCACGCGGCCGCTCCCGGCACCTAACGCTGATCGGATCCCGATCTCCCGGCGGCGGCGGGTCACAGTGAACGACATCATGGCATAGATGCCGGCCGTGGAAAGCAGTACCACGCTCATGGTCATCAGGACGAGGCCGAGAATGCCCAGCTTTTCGGCCTGAATCCCGTCCTCCAGGCGTTCCTCGAGCGACCGGATGGTGCCAAGGCGAATCGTTGGATCCACCGCGAGCGCGGCTTGCCGAACACGTTCGGCGGCCCCGGGCGAAGCGGGCGTGTGCACCGCGAAGACAATCGGGTACGTCTCCGCCACACGGAGCGGCAGGTAAACTCGCGGATAGCCCGAGTGCGTGGGAATGCGCGGGTAATCGTCTACCACGCCGACGATTTCCCACCACGGTTCACGGGAAGGTTGCCGCACGCCGCTGACCCACGCGCTGCCTAACCGTTGTACCCTCCGGCCGAGTGCGTTCATGCCGCCGAAGAACCGATTCGCAAAGGCGCGATTGACGACAATGGAGACGGTTCCAGGAGCCGCATCCGCTTCGGTGAAACTCCGGCCAGCGAGGAGCGCGATGTCGAAGGCATCAAAATAGTCGGCTTCGACGTAGGCCCTCTCTACCGTCGGCATGGATGTCCAGACCGTGTCAACACGCCCGACGGTGTCCATCTGGACCTGCATGAATTCGCGCAGGTCAACCGCGGGCCACGTACGGAGCACTCGTACGCCTGGAGTCCCCTCCAATCGTCGCTCGAGCTCGTTGACGCTGGCCGTGTATCGCGCGCGTCGCCGGGCTCGAACATCTGATGAGAACGAAAAGGACTCCGGGTCCTGGTCGAGCTCCAGGTTCGCGATCACCGTATTTGTCGTCATCGGCGACGCGAGGTCGGTAAAGGCGAGCGCGAACCAGGCGTGCGTGCCCATCTGTGCGATTGGAAGCACGGCAACCGAAATCGCCACCTGCGTCACGAGCAGTGTCGTCCAGGTGCGACCCAGTCGCATCGAGGCGTTTCCGGAGACGTCCTTCAGGCTCTGTGATACGTGAGCCCGCGTCGCCTTCAACGCCGGTACGGCGCCAATGACGATCGCCGAGATTACCGCGAGCCCAGCGACATAGAGCGCGACGCCTGGAGTGATATCGAGCCGGATCCAGTACGGCATCAGATCGCCATAGGCCATCCGAATCATTCCGCTGGCGCGGCGGCTCGCCGCGGAGGCGATCCAGAGGCCGACGAGCGACGATACCCCTGAGAGCACCAGCGCTTCCATGAAGAGCTGTGTTACAACCCGGGACCGGCTGGCGCCTAACGCTGTACGCACCGCGATCTCGCCGGCGCGGCTCGCCGTGCGCGCGTAGACGAGGATGGCGACGTTCGTCGTGACGACGAACAGGAGCAGCAATACCAGTACCTGCGCTTGCCGCGCGAGGGACCCGTAGCCCATGCCGTTGAAAAAGCCATCTAAAAACGCCTGCGTGTAGGGTTTCACGTTGGTGCGAATGAACTCGGCCCTCGAGGAGAGCCGGTCACCTATACGTGGCGTAACCGTGGCCAGTTCGCGAGCGGCGTCCTCGAGCGACGCGCCCGGCGAGAGTCGCCCGAATACAGTAATCGACGGTGCGCGGCCGGCCTCGAACGCGGAGGGATTCAGCCGCAGTGGTGCCCAGAGCTGATTGTTGATCGGAAAACCGAATCCTTCAGGCATGACGCCGATCACCGCATGTGGCGCTTCTCCGAGCCGGACAGTCTGACCGATCACGTCGGCACGGCCATTGAATAGTTGCTGCCACAGTTCATGCCCGATTATCACGACGTCCGGCGCACCTTCCCGCTCATCCTCGGCGGTAAACGTCCGGCCTTGCATCGGCGCAATCCGGACAACGCGGAAGGCCGACGCCGTCATCTCGGCGACTTGCAACGACTGGGGAGCGAAGTCGCCGACCGTGACGCTACGTCCTGCAAGCCGGTACGCACTGATGTCGCGGATCGTGCGAAGTGCGCCGCGCCATACGGCAAGGCTGTGCAGGTGCGTCGTGTTGACGTCCTGACTGGCCTCGATGTCGCGGTTGGTAATGGCGACGACTCGGTCGCCTTCGTCGACCGGAAGTCTGG
>CAMPKM010000524.1 GCA_946887155.1 uncultured Gemmatimonadota bacterium | reverse complement strand
TTCACGACTTCACGACTTCACGACTTCACGACTTCACGACTTCACGACTTCACGACTTCACGAGGTCTTCATCACGCGCCCGATGGCGGTCACCAGCTCGGCAAACCCTGCCTCGGACGCGCCAAGCTGCTTGCGGCCCGCGGCCGTGATCGTGTAGTAACGGGCGCGCTGGTTGTTAGGCGTCTGCTTCCATTCCGCCCTGATCCACCCTTTCTGCCGCATGCGCTGGAGGGCAGGGTAGAGCGATCCCTCCTCGATGCGCAGGATGTCGTGCGACAGATTCTCGATGTGACGGGCGATCGCGTACCCGTGCATCGGCTGCACGCTCAGTGTCTTGAGCACGAGCATGTCGAGGGTGCCGGGAAGAAGGTCGCGCCGGGTCGTGGGAGGCATGGCCATGGATTGTCTAGGGGATAGACAGTCTATGGCCTCAAACCGTTGCCCGGTAGCCCCTCCCTTTGGGCCCGGCCTAGTCGCCCCTCCCGTCAGCGCTTGCGCGTCGCCTCGAACAGCACCACGGTCCGGTCGTCCTCGTCACTGAATTCGAGCGTATTCCCCATGACCCGCCAGTGCACGGTCCCGTTGAGGGCATCGAGGAGCTGCCGCTCGAGCGAGTCCAGGGGGGCGCCACAGGCCATCATGGTCCCGGTGCCAATCCCGAACGCGATCTCGTTCCCGGTTCGCGTCGCCTTGCCGCCTATGCCGTTGCAACCGACGGTCGTTGAATACGTGAGGGAGTCTCCCCGACCCGCCAGCACGAGGTGCGGCGTGGTCCGGCCGATCACGCTCGTCAGGCGCTGCTCACCCAGCTTCGTGATCCGCCAACGGGTATCCAGCAGCGGAGCGTTTTCCCCCGAGCTCGCACAGGTCTGATTCGGCCATCCGTCGATAAACTCCCTCACCACCACCGTTGGTGTCGTTCGTCCCGAACCGGCTGGTTCCGGGCGCTCCGAAATGGTGCCGTCAAACGTCACATACAGTGGTGCACCCGGGGCGCGTGAGAGTTGTCCGTAAACCAGCTTCAACTCGGGGTAGTCTGCTTCCATGGAGATTGGAAAGACTCGGCGTGTTTGGCATTCCGTGAGTCGCGCGGCGTCGGCCAGGAACGTCATCTCACCAGCCAGCAGAAGGTCGCCATCGATCTTGTCGTCGGCCACGCCGACGCGTCGCAGCATGATGTGTACCGAGTTGCCGGTGCCGTGGGTGAGGACAGAATGGGCGCGACTGGACACCCAGATACGGCGCTCGTCGACCCGAATGCTGGCGCGCACCACGTAGTTCCGTTCCGGATTGATCAGCGATGGATCGAACGAAATGGCAAACGAAATGGGGCTCTTGCTCACATCCTCGATACGTTGCCGGCCTATCGCCGTTGGTGGCGCATCCACTCGAGACACGTCCTGCAGCACGGCCTCGAACGTGGCATCATCTGGCAGTGTCACTTGCTCTCGATACGTCGCCGTTCCAGTGACAACGCCCGGGCCGCTGACGGTAGCCGCCGGCGCCGTATCAGTCGACGGCTGTGACGAACTGCATGCCATGGAAAACGCGAGAACGACCAGCGCCGCGTAAGGCGGCGCGAAGGGAACAGTCCGCATGGTGACGGCCTCCGGGCGGCTTGAAGGGCGCGTTCGACGCGCGCAACACTCACATCTACACCGTCCCCGCCGAATCGACCGAATCCAGTTGCCTGACAGACGGCTGACGCTGTTACGTGCCGACCTGATTCAGCCGGCAGCTTTTTCGTTTACCTCGCTGCGGGTCCTGTCACCAACCGGGCAATCTGGTTGCCCGAGCCATCGCGCAGCTCCAGCGTGTCGCCTGTTATGGACCAGCTTCGCGTCCCGGTGAGTACGGACTGAAGCTGCACCTCGAGGGCGTTCAACACTTCGCAGTACATCTTGGTGCCAATTCCGGGGCCAAAGGTGAGGCTGTCACCGTTAATGTTGGCGTCGCCGCCGATGCCATTACACCCAACCGTCGCCGAGTAGGTGATCGTGCCGCCGCGTTCGGTGAGCTGCAGGTGGGGCGCGCGCGGGCCGCTGTCGGACGCCGCCGGTACAGACATCGTGTCGAGCGTCGTTATGCGCCAGTAGGTATTCACCAGTCCGGCCTGTGAGGCGGTGCTGTCGCGTGCGGCTCCAATGCTGGCGGGAGGCGGGGGCGCGTCAGCGTCGGGCTGCCTCGGCCCGCAGGCCGCCATTACGATGGCGCCGAGAAACGCGAGCGCTGCTCTCATGCGGTCCTGCTCGCCGCGGCGACGACCGCATCGGCCGTGATGCCAAACTCGGAATACAGGCGCTGGTACGGAGCCGATGCCCCGAAGTGATCGATGCCGATCATTACGTCGCCTGGCCGCAGGAACCGGTGCCATGACATCGAGTGCCCCGCTTCGATCACGATGCGCCTGACGCCGTCCGGCAGTACCGATGCCTGGTACTCGTCAGGCTGCCTGAGGAAATACTCCTGGCTGGGCATGCTCACCACTCGCACTGCACGCCCCGATTCCTCGATGCGTTTCTGTGCGTCGAGCGCCAGTCCGACCTCTGATCCCGTCGCAATGAGAACGAGATCCGGAGCCTGCCGCTTGGCGCCGGCGTCGAGCACGTAACCGCCCCGGGCCAGGTCCGCCGCCGCGCCGCGGTGCGCGCGGTCGATGAACGGAACC
>CAMPKM010000523.1 GCA_946887155.1 uncultured Gemmatimonadota bacterium | reverse complement strand
ATGCCCGGCATCGGTCCGGATCACTTCGCGCTGGCGTTGGTCTTCGGCGTCTACGCAACTTTCCTCGGGATCTTCTTGCTAGCCATCGCCCGTCGGCTGCGGCAACTCGCGCAGGAAATGGCTCGCGCCTGATCGAGCGCTTCGCACTCACGGTATCCGAGCGCCAGGGCGAAGGGCGCAACCCGATCGGCCCGTGCGCTCATCCGTCTGAAGGGATCCGCCGCTATGACACCCATTTAGCCTTGCGACGCGTCTCGCGCCATGGTGTATCTGGGGAGCAAGCGTTTCGCTCGTCACATCGGGCTGTTGATCTTTCCTGAAAGGACACGCCATGGCCGTAACAACCGAAACCCGAACCGACTCACAGATCCAAACGGACGTCCTGGCCGAACTCAAGTGGGATGCACGCGTACTTCCGAACGAGATCGGCGTCGCCGTCAAGGACGGCGTCGTCACCTTGACGGGTTGGGTCGACTCCTACACGAAAAAGTGGGCGGCCGAGGAGGCGGCGCACCGCGTCCGTGGCGTGAAAGCAGTCGCGAACGACATTGAGGTTCGCCTGCCATTCTCGTCGCAGCGCACCGACGCGGACATTGCCGAAGCCGCTGTTCGCGCCCTCGAGTGGGACGCGTTCCTACCCACCGACAAGATCGACGTCACGGTGTCGAAAGGCTGGGTCACGCTCAAGGGCACCGTCGACTGGCAGTACCAGAAGGACGACGCCGGACGGGTCGTCCGCCGTTTGACAGGCGTGACTGGCGTGACCAACTCGATCACTGTCAGGCCCCGCGTGACCCCCTCCGAGCTCAAACAGCAGATCGAGAAGGCGCTCGTGCGCAGCGCAGAGACGGACGCGCAGCGAATCACCGTGGAGGTGGACGGTAGCAAAGTCATTCTGAAAGGAACGGTACGGTCCTGGGCCGAAAGGGAGGAGGCGGCACGCGCGGCCTGGTCGGCTCCTGGAGTCACCTCGGTCGACAACCGGATCACTATCTCATTCTGAGCACAGGCGCCGAGTGAGGTTCGCGCGCCGGCGTCGCAGCGGAAGGCGGGTGTGGCTCCCGACGGCGGAAGTCACGCCCGCTCGAGCCCCCAATCACGAGCGCGTGCGAACTTCGCCACCAAGGAGACCACATGCTTCCCATACTGGCTACTCACTGGAGTCTCTTGCTCTTCCGCGGATCGATCGCAGTGATTTTCGGTATGCTCGCCCTGCTCTGGCCAGAGATCACACTGAGCGTTCTGATTGCCCTGTTCGGCGCTTACGCATTCGCAGACGGATGCGTCGTACTAGTCATCGCCGTAGGAGCGAGGGGCGTCCCCGGATTTGGCAGCCTCTTGTTGGAAGGGTTAATCCGGATCGGAGCGGCGCTCGTCGTCTTCGTGGCCTTTCCGGTCATGAGCGACGTCTCGCTCGCGATCCTGATCGCGTCGTGGGCGATCCTGAGCGGCGTCGCGGAAATCACCGCAGCTGTCACTCTTCGCAGAGAGTTGTCTGGCGAGTGGCCGTTGCCCACAGCCGGCGTGCTGTCCGTCGGCCTGGGGCTGTTGATGATGCTGCGCGCCGACACCGGAGCGGTCGCTCTCGCATGGCTCATTGGGCTCTACGGGCTCGTCGTGGGGTGTGCACTCGTTGCCCTTGCAATGCGCCTACGACAGGTTGCGCACGAGATCGCCAATGCTCGCCCCGGGTGACCCGCCGGTGGACCCTACGGCACTGAACTTCAAGCGCATCGTCTGCGGCGTGGACTTTTCACCCATGTCCGTCGCGGCGTTCTTGACGGCGGCAGAACTGGCGCGGTCAATGAACGCCGAGCTTCACGTGTTGCACGTCATCGAAACATATCCACCCGCCGCGAGTTGGCCTCGTGACGCCGAACGACGGGATGTCCAGTCTCTCGAACAGAAGGCGACCAGCGCAATGGACGCGCTCGTCGCGAGGTCGGCGGTAGCACTGGATGGCGTATCCGTCACGACGGAGATCACCGTCGGCCTTGCGTTTGCCGAACTGTTGAATCGGGCCAGGGACTCGACGCGCGACCTCATTGTCGTCGGCGCCAAAGGTGTGAAACTTCTCGAGGATGCGCTGTTCGGAGGCACCGCCGGGCAGGTTGTGAAAGGAGCACCGTGTTCGGTTCTGGTTGTCAGAGCGGATCAGCGCACAGACGGCTGAAAAACATAGGGATGATGCTGATACGTCCCGGATCCGCTGCGTCTGGACGAGGCGTCATGACATACGCAGGTCGGCAAGGCCTTCCACCGTTTCAAGTAGAAACGACGATGCGGTTGTCCACTGATGTGATGCCAGGTGCCGACCATGCGGTGTGTTCGACCGCCTCGCGCTCTGCCCACGATCTCACGGCACCGATCAATATCACCGCGCTCTCCTCGACGATGATTTTGATCGCATCCAGATCGATCAGGGCATTGCGGCGCAACGCCTCGTCGATGACGTGCTGCCGGAGGGCTGAGGCTGAACCAGACGGCCGGAGGAGGATCACATTCGTCACTCCAGTGACGCCCTTGAGACGCGCGACAAGGCGTTCGGCCTCCCAACGCTGATACTCCGATTCGACCGCGCCCTTGAGGATCACCCACCCTTCGATAACCGTCGCCTCGACCGTGTCTGCAGGAATGAGGTCGTTCCACCTCAGCGCGGCCGCGATCGCCTCGGCT
>CAMPKM010000522.1 GCA_946887155.1 uncultured Gemmatimonadota bacterium | reverse complement strand
TGCTCGACATCCGGATGCCGGGGATCGATGGATTTGGCGTCGTCTCCCGGCTCGAGACCAGGGATGCGCCCTATGTCGTGTTCGTGACCGCGTTCGACCGGTTTGCGATCGATGCCTTCCGAGTTCGCGCACTCGATTACCTCCTCAAGCCCGTGCAGGCCACTCGGCTCGATGAAGCGCTCGGCCGGGCACGTGAGCAACTCGCGAAGGGTGGCGAGTGGCTGGCTGCATTGCGTGCGGCGGCGGTCGAGCCGTCCGCTGACGCCGGTTATCTCAGCGAATTACTGGTCCGCGTCGGCATGCGCGATCTCGTTATCAAAGTCGATGACATCGACTGGATCCAGGCGGAGACGTATTACGTGCGGCTGCACATGCGCGGGCGGTCGTGCCTGTACCGTGAGCGCATGCACGTGCTGGAGGAGCGATTGAATCCACGACACTTCGCCCGGGTGCATCGCTCAGCGATCGTGAACCTGGATCGTGTGCGGGAGATCGTGCACGACACGCGCGGCGATCACGTGATCGTGCTGTCGACGGGAGCGCGGGTGAAGACGAGTCACCAGCGCTGGCTGGAGTTTCGAGACGTCATGCGGGACCGTGGTCACCGTTAGGTATGGTTCCATTCGCGGGCGGATTGGCGCGGTGGGGCAACTGCTGGAGAAGCGAGTCTTCGCGGATTTTGCGAATTTACGCGGAGCTTGCTCAGTGCGCCGATCACGTGAGACGTAACGTCGTTGAAGGATGTGAGGGTATAAGCATTTACAGGTAGCTGAGCCAGGGGTGTCTGCCGGTCGCCTTCAACTCGGCCATCTTTCTACATGGCCAGTAGAGTACGAGCACGACGCTGATCCACACGGCGTAGACGACCGGTAGTGAGAAACCCCAGTCGGGGGGAGGCGTGAAGGGATACGCGCCGAGGTTCGGCGACTCGAACAGCCAGTGCATCGATCCGTTGCGGACCAGTGCGGTGAGCGCCGCGAGCAGGTGAATCAGCGCGAAGTGCGCGAAGTAGTAGAAGAATGGCACCCTTCCATAGACCAGCGCCGGTCTGAGCCACCGTGGCACGTTGCGATCGACCGAGCGCAGGATCAGGAGCGCCGGGCCGAGCGTCATCAGGAGGAAGAGCAGGGAAGGCGGATATTTGTTCGGGTTGAGGAACGAAAGGATCGTGAACGCAGTCGTGTCGCGCGTTGTCCATGGCACCGGGTCACCGTAGACGTTGGACGCGCGCAGGACGACGAAGGCAGCGATGCAGGCCAGGCCGGTGGTCGTCAGGAAACGGCGGCGGCGGTCCGGATCCCACCGATACACCTGCGCCAGGGCATACCCGACGGCGGTCACGCCTAACCATGGAATGAGGGGATACGCGGCGAAAACCGTGTGATCGCCCTGCAGAACGAATCCCGGTCGGTGCAGGATGTTCCAGAGCCAGTGATTCCACTGCACACCGTCCAGCGCGTTGTGTCCAAGGATCATCACCAGGCCGATGGCGGCGATGGCCGGCACGGGGAGGAAAGCGATGAGGCCGAGGAAGATCATGGCCCAGCCTAACGCCCAGATCACGAGCAGCAGGGTTACCTGGTAGTCGAAATTGAACTGGTAGGCCAGGTCGCGCAGGAGGGTGACCTCGAGGATGATGAGGAGCAGGCCGCGGACGATGAGGTAGCGCGAGAGCTGGGTCGTCGATCGCGACGCGCTCGCCAGGCCGGCGCCGGTGCCCGTCAGCAAGAAGAAAGTCGGCGCACAGATGTGCGTGACGAAGCGTGTGAAGAAGAGCGGGACTGTCGTGATTTCGAGGTTCTGCGGGTTGATGCCGAACGTGCCGAAGAAGTCGCGCGTGTGGTCGAGCGCCATGATGACCATCACGATGCCGCGCAGGATGTCGACCGATTCGATGCGTTTCGTCGTCGCGCTCATGCCCAGACCGGAGGCGGGAGGATTCAGGAACGTACCAGCTCGGCACCCGCCTCGTGACTCGGATGCCATGAAGGAAGGAATGACCGCAACCAACGTCCGGAAGTAGCTCAGATGCCGTGTGAGATAACCCACGCGTTTACACGCTCCTATTCACGTCGCATTTCACGTTCCTATTCACGTCGCATTTCACGGTCCTGTTCACGCATTTCAACAGTGCGCGAAGAGCGGCGTGAAAGACTGCGTGAAGACGGACGTGAAAGACTGCGTGAAGACGGACGTGAAGAAAGGCGTGAAACTTCGACGGCGCGGAGTTTGCTTGGGTGCTGTCCCAATGGAGCCAAGGTGCAACGGGGCAAGTACGCGCGGTAGCGACCGCGACCGGCCAGGGGACGTAAGTCACAGCCAGTCCGCCAGTTGCCTCGAAGGGTGCTGCGGGGCGAAATTTGTACTCCGCCGGAATCAGGCGGCTCTTGGGGTGTAGCTCAGCTGGCAGAGCGCCTGACTGTTAATCAGGAAGTCGCTGGTTCGAATCCAGCCGCCCCAGTTCTCTTTGGAACGTCGCTCACTCGTGGGCGGCGTTTTGCACGTTCAGGCTTGACGCATCAGCAGCCAGGCCGTCCGCACTGGAGCCCGGCCACTCGGTACCGAACGACGCTCGACAATCCATCGTTGTCCGTCTCAGTCACCCAGATCCGGTCCGCGCGCGCCTGCCTGACGCGAGTCGACCGCGGTACGACAACGGTTCCCACCGGGTCGCCCG
>CAMPKM010000521.1 GCA_946887155.1 uncultured Gemmatimonadota bacterium | reverse complement strand
CCGCGTTGTGGAAGCCCCCCCCCCCCCCCCCCCCCACCCCCCCCACCCCGCGCCCCGGGTGGCCGGAGACCATGAAGGGCCGCATCAGCTTTTCCATCTACGCCGGCAACGGAAACGTCGTGTACGCGATGGTCGAGGCGGACTCCACTCGCGGTTCCCGGTCCACGGGTTCGGGCGCGCAGGCGCTCGGCAACGGCCTCTATCGCACGACGGACGGCGGACGCACGTGGGAGAAAACGAGCAACTCGAATTCGCGACCATTCTATTACTCCCAGGTTCGTGTCGCGCCAAACGACTCCAACCGCGTCTGGTTCTCGTCCACCCCGGTCCTTCGCTCCGATGACGGTGGCCGGTCGACGCGTAACGCCACGCAGGGCTTGCACGTGGATCACCATGCGATGTGGATCGACCCTAACGATCCGAATCGCATGATCGTCGGGAACGACGGCGGCGTGGGTGTCTCGTCCGACCAGGGCGGCACCTTTTTCTTCGGCGGTGTGCTGCCGATCACGCAGTTCTACAACGTCAGCTACGACATGGCGGTGCCGTATAACGTCTGTGGCGGCGCGCAGGACAACGGATCGTGGTGTGGTCCGACTCGCCGGCGGTCCGGGAGCCTGAACAACACGCACTGGCTGTACTTCTGGGGCGGCGACGGTTTCGTGACTGCGCAGGATCCGACCGACCCGAACATCGTCTATGGAGAGTCGCAGGGTGGCTTCATCGTGAGGTACAACCTGGCCACGAGCGAGCAGAACTTCCTGCAGAAGCCCAACTGGGGTCCGCGCTATCAACAGTACGAAGATTCGCTGGTCATCATCCGCGGCGACACGACCGCGGTGCCGATGACGCGCGAGCTCGAGCGTCGCATCGCCGACATCCGCACGCGACAGAAGGCCGACTCGTCGGACCTCGCACTGCGATGGAACTGGAACACGCCCTACTTCCTCTCGCCGCACAACCCGCAGGTGATGTACGCAGGCAGCAACCGCGTGATGAAGTCAGTGCAGCGCGGCGACAATATGGTTGCGATCTCGCCGGACCTGTCGAAGAAGCAGGTGGGGAAGATCGACACATCGATGAAGTACACGGGTGGCATCACGCTCGACGCGACGGGCGCCGAGACGTATGGCACGGTGGTGTCGCTGTCGGAGTCGTACATCAGGCCCGGCTTTTTGTACGCGGGCACGGATGATGGCAATGTCTGGACGACCCGGAACGATGGCGGCGCCTGGGAGCAGATTCCGGCGGCGAAGTTCCCGGGACTGCCGGCCGAAGGTGCGTATGTCAGCGAGATCGAGCCGTCGCACTTTGATTCACTCGCCTTCTATGTGACGTTCGACAATCACCGGGTCGGCGACTTCAAGCCGTACGTGTACGCGACCGAGGATGGCGGGCGCACGTTCCGGTCCATTACCGCCAGCCTGCCTGACGATGGGCCCGACTTCGTGCACGTCGTCAAGGAAGACACGAGGAATCGCGACCTGCTGTTCGTCGGCACGTCGGTGGGCGTGTATGCTTCGCTCAACCGCGGGGCGTCGTGGACAAAGTTCATGACCGGCTTGCCGACGGTGCCGGTGTACGACCTCAAGGTGCACCCGCGCGACAACGAGTTGATCGCGGCGACGCACGGGCGTGGGTTCTACGTCGTGGACATCACGCCGCTGCAGCAGATGACGACGACGGCGGTGGCATCGATCGTGACCGATGCGCCCTACCTGTTCACGCCGAAGACGGCATTGCAGTACACGTCGCGCCTGGGCGTCAACGGGGTGACCAACGGCTACGGTCACCAGCTCTGGTCAGTCCCGAACGCACAATACGGAGCCGAGATCATCTATCGTGTTGGATCCTCGCCGCGGCCCGTGGCGTCGACGCCTAACGCCGGCGGCGCGGGGACGGGTCCGGCTGCGGAGGCTCCAACCGGCCCGCGTCCGGCCGGGGCGCCGGCGCAGGCACGGGTGACCATCTTCAATGCGGCCAACGATACCATGGCGACGCTGAATGGCCCGATGTCGGCCGGGGTGCACCGCGTCTACTGGGGTTTCTTCCCGCGCTTCACGCCGACGCCGCTGTCACCGTCGCAAAAGCGTGACAGCGTGCTTCGCGTGCGCCGGATCGAGTTTGTATTCGACTCGTTGGGCAGGGCGGGAGTTGGCGCGGACACGGTGCTGAAGCAGGTCAAGCAGATGTTCCTCACGAACAACCTGGGACCGTTGTTCCAGCAGGGGCCGGGACCGGGTGGTGCCGCGAACCCGAACCGGCCGGGCGAGGGTGCACTCGTCAGGCCGCGTGTCGCGGGTGGCGCGCCGTCGCCGACGGAAACGCCGATCAACCTGGTGAACCGGCTGTTTCCGAACGGTGTGTTCCAGATGAACCAGTTGATGCAGCCGCCGGGCGTGGTGAACGCGCAGAATTTCTTCTTTGGCCAGCCCGGGGAAGCACCGCCGGGGGATTATCGGGTGGAGCTGGTGATCGGGGATACAAGGTTGACGAGGACGTTGCGAGTCGAGAGGCCTCGATAGGGTGCTTGCTTCGGTCAGATTGTTCGAGATTGGTGCGCGGCGGCGCGATCGAGGGTCTGCCCCGGCTCGGGAGGCGCCTGCGCTGGGTGGATGAACATGTTGTTTGTTGCGCTGGGCGCACCTCGCCGGGGCAGACCCTCGCTCGCGCCGCCATCCAGACT
>CAMPKM010000520.1 GCA_946887155.1 uncultured Gemmatimonadota bacterium | reverse complement strand
CTTCGCTACCGACGACGACGTTGATCGGCGGCGCGCCGAACAGTCCGTCGGCGGCTGCGTTCCAGCCGGCGCGGCTGAGGAGGGAGTCGCGCGCCGCCGAGAGCGCAACGACGTGCGCCACCGTGGTGCCGGTGACGAATCCTCCGGTCGTGCCTTCAGGCAACGCGAGGAGTTCGCGAATCCAGCGCAACGCCGTCTGCTCGAGACGGGTTGTCGCCGGAGACGTGCCCTCGAAGGAGCCGTGTTGTTCCCAGGCGGTCGCGAGGATGTTGCTCGCCACCGCACCCGGGAGGGCGCCACCGTTGACGTACCCGAAGAACCGCGGCCCCGCGTTCGATACCGTTGCCGGCGTGCCGAATCGGTCCATCTCTTCGATGATCGCCTGCGCAGAGGTGGGGTCATCCTGGAGCGGAATGTCGAACGCCCTCAATCCTTCGAGCGCGGCCAGGTCGGGCGCAACGCGCCGGTCGGCGAGGCTCTCGAGGTATCGCTGCGACCGGGCCGCAACATCGGCGAGAAAGTTCCAGCGAACATCTTCCGACTTCTCGAGCTGCGACCAGGGAAACATGTAAATCGGGTTCGAAGGGTCGTGGATAACCAGTTGTCCTAAACGTAAGTTGGCGAAACCTCGCCTGAACGACCCGGCGAATCGTCCCGCCGGTATACCGTCACCTGGACACGTCGCAATGAAGAAGCTTCTCCTTCCGGCCCTCCTGATCGCGACGCCCCTGGTAGCCGTCGCACAGGGTTCGAATCAGGCTTCCCCGGCACCCGGCGATTTCGGCGCTCCCTTCAAGGCACGCGCGCCAGGAGCAGGCGCGATCAAGGTGGGTCCCGAACGAGGCACCGTCGTCGTCGTGGGTGGTGGTTCACTGGGGCCGGAGATTTACGGTGCATTCATCGAGGCGGCTGGAGGTCCCGACGCACTCATTCTCGTGGTGCCTAACGCCGGTGGGGCCGATTCGGTGACGCCGAACATGGGCCAGGCCTGGCGAAACAACGGAGCCCGGAATGTCCAGGTGCTGTTCACGAAGGATCGCAAGGTTGCCGACAGTGACTCGTTCGTCGCGCCGATCCGGCGAGCCGGCGGTGTCTGGTTCGACGGCGGCCGGCAGTACCGGCTCGTCCAGGACTACGGCGCCACCAAGTCCGAACGCGAATTCATGGCGGTCCTCGAGCGCGGCGGCGTCGTCGGCGGATCGTCGGCCGGCGCGACGATCCTGGGCGACTTCATGGTGCGCGGCGCGCCGTCGAACAACAACGCCATCATGGACTACCCCGGATACCAGAAGGCATTCGGATACCTGAAGAACGTCGGCGTCGACCAGCACGTCGTGGCGCGGTCGCGGCTACCCGACCTCGCCGATTCGATCATCACTCGCTATCCGGACCTGCTCGGCATCTCCGAGGATGAAGGGACAGCCTGGGTGATTCGCGGCGACACCGGTCGCATCATCGGCCGCAGCAAGGCGTTCGTCTACAACGGCCGCGATCCCAACGACGAGGGCAGCCCGTTCCTGACGCTGCGTCCCGGCGATGCCTACGACCTGAACGCGCGACGGGTCATCCGCCGAGCGATCGATGGGTCACCGCTCACGGTCGATTTCATCAGGACGATGTTCGCGAAGTACAACGATCCCGCGTCAGGCGGCGCGACGGTGCTCGTAGCGCAGGACGGCCGCGTCCTCATCAACGAGGCGTTCGGCATTCCGGTGCAGCCGCGGTACATGCCTCGCACGACACTTCCGTTGTTCGACGCCGGTGAAATGACGAGCATCTTCACCGCGATCTGTGCGCAGTTGCCTGCGCCCGCGGCTCGCGGCCGCGGCAATGCAGCGGGCGGCGGTCGCGGCCGTGGAGGGCCTCCACCTTCACCGCTGGAACAGTGTGTGAGGCGAGTGGCGCAGCCAGTTGGGGCGTCGAGGACGATGGCGCCGGATTCGACTCACATCCATACGAGTGTCGACGAACTGTACCGCATGTCGCTCGGCTACGAATCGCCGGCAACCTGGCGCGACGTGGACCTGAGACGTGGCTGGTCGCCGGATACCAATCGGAACGTGGAGAGGCTGATCGTGTCGGCCCGGACCGGCGGCAAACGTGGCGTCTTTGTGCGCGTCCCCGATCGCAAGCTGACGGTCATCATCCTTACCAACGATGACTCCGCGGATGCGAATGGCATGGCCAACAGGATCCTGGAACGACTGCGTTCGGCGCAATGAGTCCGGGGCCCGACCCCGAACCCACTAACGCGCCGCCGGCGCGGTGAACGACGGTGGCACGCCGACCACCACGCTGGCGCTCTTGCGCGACGGTCGGTGTCAGAAGAATGAGAACGCCGGCGGTGCCATGTTGTGCTTGCGGAAGTTTGCGACCACCTGGCCGGCGGTCCAAACGGTATGCATGTGGATCTCATCCCAGACCTGCCAACGCGTCATCTGGCTGCCGAACAGGTTGACCGTCTCGCCGCGCGCGGCTTCCGTTTGCGTGCGCAGCAGGTTCACGGCATAGTCGTACGCGACGGACACGAAGCTACGCAAACCCGCTCGCGTGTTGAACGCCGCACCGGTATCGGGCAGGGTGAGGGCGGGACCGTTCATCATCGATCGCGCGATGACCGCCGCGGAACCGGCGGCGTGGTGGATCTGGTTGGCGAAGTCGCGCTGGGCAGGCGTCGCGCGGTCGCGGTAG
>CAMPKM010000519.1 GCA_946887155.1 uncultured Gemmatimonadota bacterium | reverse complement strand
GTTGTGCATCGTGCGCGCCCGCGACTTCGACGACGCGTCAGCCATCGTCAGCGGCCACGAGTTCGGCAACGGCGCCTCCATATTCACGCGCGATGGCCGCGCCGCACGGGAGTTCACCGAGCGCGTGCAGGCCGGCATGGTCGGCGTCAACATCCCGATTCCCGTGCCGCTGGCGTTCTATTCGTTCGGTGGCTGGAAAAACTCCGCCTTCGGAGACCAGAACCAGCACGGCATGGACGGCGTGCGCTTCTTCACGAAGGTCAAGACGGTGACCTCCCGCTGGCCGGTGTCGAGCTCCGGGTCGGAGTTCGTGATGCCGACCCTCAAATAGAGCAATGGGGTCAGACTCGATTGGGTCAGCTCAACCAATCGAGTCTGACCCCATTGCTCGGCCTACACGCGTTTCAGCACGCCGCCTAACGTCTCGACGACCTGGTCGATCTGCTCCTTCTCGATGATCAGCGGCGGGGACAGCGCCACGATGTCGCCGGTGACCCGCACCAGCAGACCTTCGTTGAAGCAGTTCACCAGGACGTCCAGCCCGCGTGCTCCCGGCTTCCCGTCCTTGGGCTCGAGCTCGATGCCCGCCACCAAACCGATGTTGCGGATGTCGAGCACGTCAGGTGTTCCGCGCAACGAATGCACCGCGTCTTCCCAGTACGGCGCCAGCTCGGCGGCACGCTCGAACAGGCCTTCGTCGCGGTAGAGCTTGAGCGTCGCCAGGCCGGCGGCGCTGGCCAAGGGGTGTCCCGAGTAGGTGTACCCGTGAAAGAACTCGATGCCCGAGGGCGTCGCGTTCACGATCGTCTCATAAATCTCGTGCCTGACGCCAACCGCGCCCATCGGCACCGATCCGTTCGTCAGCCCCTTTGCCACGGTCATCATGTCGGGCTGTACGCCGAACCGCTGCGACGCGAACGCGGCCCCGGTCCGGCCAAACCCCGTGATGACTTCGTCGAAGATCAGGATGATGCCATGCTTGTCGCAGATCGCGCGCAGGCGTTCGAGATAACCGGTCGGCGGAACAAGCACCCCCGTCGATCCCGCCATCGGCTCGACGATCACGGCCGCGATCGTGTCCGCGCCGTACTGCTGAACCAGGGTCTCGAGCTCCTCGGCGACATGCGCGCCAAGCTTCGGCTGGCCGCGCGAGACGAACTTATCGGCGAAGCCGTGCGTGTGAGGCAGGTGACTCACCTTCGGCAGTAACTGCGCCTCGAACGCGGCGCGCGTGTAGGGAATTCCGCCCACCGAGATGCCGCCAAACCCGACGCCATGGTACGCGCGTTGCCTGCCGATGAATCGAACGCGATCCGGCTGTCCCCGCGCCCGCCAGTAGGCGAGTACGATCTTGAGCGCCGAGTCGACTGCCTCTGATCCCGAGTTGGCGAAGAACACGTGATCGATGTCGCCGGGCATCAGCTTCGCGAGTTCCGTCGCCAGCATGAACGAAATCGGGTGGCCCATCTGGAAGCTCGGCGCGAAGTCGAGGTTCGCCGCGGTGTCCGCGATCGCTCGCACGATGGGTTCGCGTCCGTGCCCCGCGTTCACGCACCACAGGCCGGCGGCGGCATCGAGGACCTGCCGGCCGTCGTCCGAGGTGTAGTACATCCCCTTCGCTGCGGCCAGGAGCCGCGGGGATTTCTTGAAGGACTTGTTGGCCGTGAAGGGAAGCCACTGCGCTTCAAGCGACGTTGTTCCTTCGCGAACCAACGTTTCCTCGCTTGCACGCAAGCCCGGTTCGGTAGCAGTCATGGCGTATCGACTCGTCGTTTGGGTCTCGAACTTTGGACTTTGATCAGGACTTGGCGTTGGACATTGGAATGACCGTTCAGCGAGGCTGCACAACCGTTTCTCGACCGGTCATCTCACCCGTCTCGCCAACCGGTATCATTTCCAGTTGATCATCCGGGACGCTGCGTTCGAGCGCCTTGTCTTCCTCCAGCTCCCGTTCGGCCACGTCGCGCTCGATTGCCTCGCTCTCGGCGCGATAACGCTCGTACCACTCGCGCGTGATCTGCCCCGCCAGTTCGCGATTGCCAAGGCCGAACGCCAGCGCCGAACCAAAGGCCACCGCGCCGAACAGGATCGCAAAGGCCGTCGTGACGAGCTCGGTGCCGATGCCGAGTTCCTGCAGCGCCATGAATACCGAGAGGATGACGACGCCGAACCGGCCCACGCGCGCCAGCGTCGGTGCGCCCTGCACGGCGCCGGCCGATGCCATGATCAACCCGCCGGTGAAGCGACCGAGCACGATCCCGACGATCATGATCACGATCGCCGACATCAGGCTTGGCAGGTAGCCGACCAGTTCCGTGAAGACGCCGGCCAGCGATTCCAGGCCTAACGCGGTCGCCGCGACCATGATCACGGCAAACATCATGATCCAGAACAGCGTCTTGCCGATGACCTTGACCGGATTGAAATGCGAAGCACCGCGCTCGACGGCATCCATAACGCCACCGCGCTCGAGCGCCTGGTTGAGCCGGATGCGATGCAGCAGCCGCTCGGTTCCCTGCTCGATGAGTTTGGCCAGCAGGTACCCGGCGAACAGGATGACGAGCGCACCCAGCATTGCCGGAATGACGTCCCCGAGTTGGGCAAACGTCTCCTGCAAGCGTTCGACGAAGGTCAGGGCCCCGGGGTCCTGGAATTGAGTCACGAGGGAAATCTATGAGGTCAGAGTCTCGAGGTCAGAGGTT
>CAMPKM010000518.1 GCA_946887155.1 uncultured Gemmatimonadota bacterium | reverse complement strand
GTTCCGCGCCGGTGATCGACGACACGCATCGCCCGGAGCTGCGTTCGTGGGTCGAGTCGGCCGACGGCCACGCCAACTTCCCGGTTCAGAATCTCCCGTTAGGCATCTTCCGGCGCCGCGATGGGGGTGAAGCATGGCGGGCGGGTGTGGCCATCGGTGACGATATACTGGACCTGGCCGCGTCGGCCCGATCCCGCCTGTTGGGCGATGCAGTGGGGGTGGAGGGCTGGTACGCCTCGCCCTCATTGAATGCGCTGATGGCCGGCGATCGCGCGCATTGGAAGGCGTTGCGCCGCCAGGTGAGCCTGCTGCTCCGTGCGGATTCGCCGGAAGCGGAAGGCGCCCGCCGGCTCCGGTCCGAGGTCATCGTTCCCCAGTCGGCGGCCGAGCTGGCGCTGCCGGCCACCATCGGCGACTACACCGACTTCTACGCGTCGCTCGATCACGCCACCAACGTCGGCAGGATGTTCCGCCCCGACCATCCACTCCTGCCTAACTACAAGTGGGTCCCGATCGGCTACCATGGCCGGTCGTCGTCGATCGTGGTGAGCGGCACCGCCGTGCGACGCCCGGTGGGGCAGTCGTCGGGCGACGGCCAGGGACCTCCAACCTTCGGGCCGTCCATCCGGCTCGACTACGAAGCGGAAGCCGGCTTGCTGATCGGCGGCGGGAATCCGCTGGGCGAGCCGGTACCGGTGGTTCGGGCCAACGACCTGATCTTCGGGATCTGCCTGCTCAACGACTGGTCGGCGCGCGATATCCAGGCCTGGGAGTACCAGCCGCTGGGCCCGTTCCTGTCGAAGAACTTCGCGACGTCGCTGTCGCCGTGGGTCGTGACACTGGACGCGCTGGCGCCGTTCCGCGTGCCGGCCGCGGCGCGGGGCGAAGGTGATCCCGATCCGCTGCCGTACCTGTCCGCTCCGGAAGACCACTCGTCAGGCGGAATCGATATCCGCATCGAGGTCCTGATCCGGTCGCGTCGCATGCGCGACGCGGGAATCGCGGCGGTATCGCTGTCCCGGTCCTCGCTCGCCGGAATGTACTGGACGCCCGGACAACTCGTCGCGCATCACACCAGCAACGGCTGCAACCTGCGCCCCGGCGATCTGCTGGGGAGTGGAACGATTTCCGGCCCGACGCCCGATGCGCGCGGCTGCCTGCTCGAACTCACGTCGCGCGGCACCAATCCGGTGCAACTGCCAGGCGGGGAAGAGCGACGCTTCCTCGAGGATGGCGATGAAGTCATCCTCCGCGGTTGGTGCGAGCGCGAAGGTTTCACGCGCATCGGATTTGGCGATTGCTCCGGAATCGTCCTGCCGGCGAACCCTGCGACCCGAGACGACCCATGAACTTCATCACGACAGACGCCGCGCCGATTCCGGGCGGCCACTATTCCCAGGCCGTGGTGCATAACGGCTTTGTCTTCGTCGCCGGCCAGCTGGCCTTCGTGCCGGGCCAGAAGGAGCACACGCCCGGTCCCATCGGCGAACAGACCGAGCGTACACTGCGGAACATCGAAGCCATCCTCCAGGCCGCGGGGAGTGGGCTCGACAAGGTGGTACAGATGACGATCTACGTCTCCGACATGGAGATGTGGAGCGAGGTCAACGCGACCTACGCGCGCATCATGGGCTCACACAAGCCAGCCCGCGCGATCGTACCCGTAAAGGCGTTGCATTACGGGTACGGGATCGAGATTCAGGCCGTCGCCACCGCCTGACTCAGGTCATGTTCTCCACCATCGCCTTCGCGAACCCGCTGCACGAGACCAGCGTGGCCCCGGTCATCATCCGCTCGAAGTCGTAGGTCACGCGCTTCTGCGCGATGGTCTTTTCGAGTGATGAGATGATCAGGTCCGCGGCTTCGTTCCAGCCCATGTAGCGGAACATCATCTCGCCCGAGAGGATGACCGAGCCGGGGTTCACCTTGTCCTGATTGGCGTATTTCGGTGCGGTGCCGTGCGTGGCCTCGAAAATCGCGTGGCCGGTGACGTAATTGATGTTGGCGCCCGGCGCGATGCCGATGCCGCCGACCTGCGCGGCCAGCGCGTCCGAGATGTAATCGCCGTTGAGGTTGGGCGTGGCGATCACGCCGTATTCGCGCGGCCGCAGGAGGATTTGCTGAAGGAATGCGTCGGCAATCACGTCCCTGACCACGATCCCGCCAGGCAGCTTGACCCATTCACCGCCGTCGATCGGCTCGGCGCCAAACTCCTCTTTCGCGAGTGCGTATCCCCAGTCGCGGAACGCGCCCTCGGTGTACTTCTGGATGTTGCCCTTGTGGACCAGCGTCACACTGGTGAAGCCGTTCTCGATCGCATGCGAGATGGCGCTGCGCACCAGCCGGTTCGTGCCTTCCCTCGACATAGGCTTGATCCCCACGCCGCTCGAATCGGGGAATCGGATCTTCTTCACCCCCATCTGCTCGCGCAGGAAGGCAATCACCTGTTTCGCCTCGGCCGTTCCTTCCGCCCACTCGATGCCGGCGTAGATGTCCTCGGTGTTCTCGCGGAAGATCACCATGTTCACGTCTTCCGGCCTCTTCACGGGAGAGGGGACGCCCTGGAAGTACCGTACCGGCCTGACGCAGGCGTACAGGTCGAGCTGCTGGCGCAACGCCACGTTCAGCGACCGAAAGCCGCCGCCCACCGGCGTGGTGAGCGGTCCCTTGATGGCTACCAGGTGTTCGGAGATCGCCGCCAGCGTCTCGT
>CAMPKM010000517.1 GCA_946887155.1 uncultured Gemmatimonadota bacterium | reverse complement strand
CCTTCATCTGGATCGCTCGCAGGGCGGCCGCGGTGTCGGTGGAAAAGTACGGGTTGCCCGTGCCGCCGGCAAAAATCACGATGCGGCCTTTCTCGAAATGGCGTAAGGCACGCCGACGGATGTACGGCTCGGCCAACTCCTCCATCCGCATCGCGGTCATCACGCGCGTATCGAGTCCCCGACGCTCGAGGACGTCCTGCAGGGCGAGGGCGTTGATCACGGTGCCCAGCATGCCCATGTAGTCGGCGGCGACGCGGTCGAGTCCCATTTCAGCGAGCTGGCGGCCGCGGACGATATTTCCGCCGCCGATCACCATGCCGACGCCAACGCCCAACTGCAGCACGGCGCGGACCTCCTCGCAGAACTGTCCGACTCTATCGAAGTCGAAGCCGGTGCCCTTCTCTCCGGCGAGGGCTTCGCCGGAGAGCTTCAGCAGGATCCGTTTGTATGCTGGGGGCACGGCGTCCCTGGTATTGGTTATTGGTTGTTGGTACTGGTACTGGTATCCCGGTAGCCCTGCAAATACCGGTTCAAATAACCAATAACCACTACCAGTTGTACTCCTTCTGCCCTACTCCCCCATCCGGTAACGGACAAACCGCTTTACCGTCAACGGAGCACCGGCCGCCTTCGACGCATCGTCGACGAGCTGCTGGATTGTCTTCGACTCGTCGCGCACCCAGGGCTGCTCGAGGAGCGTGACCTCGGCGAAGAATTTCCGGATCTGTCCTTCGACGACCTTGTCGATGATGTTCGCGGGCTTGCCTTCGGCCAGCGCCTTCTCACTGAAGATGCGGCGCTCGCGCTCCACGATATCCGTCGGCACATCCTCGCGCGTGACCGCCTCCGGGACGCGCGGCACGCCGGCCGCCTCGTGCTGGGCCACCGTCTTCGCGAGTTCCTCGGCGGGAGCGCCAGCCGGGCCGGTGACCTCCACGATCACGGCCACGCGGCCGTTGTGGTGGATGTACGTGCCTAACGTCCCGTCGGTCGTCAGGCGCGCGTAGCGCCGGAGCACGACGTTTTCGCCGGTCTTGGCGGACGTCTCGGTCACCTTGTCCTGGATGGTCTTCCCCTCGAACGGCTCCGACAGGAAGGCGCCGCCGGTGGCGTCGTGGACGATGTCATCGACGTTTGCCGCAAACAGCGCCTTGCCGAGTGCCTCGGCCACCGCGCCGAAGTCATCGTTGCGGGAGACGAAGTCGGTTTCCGAGTTGAGCTCGAGGATCGAACCCGTCTTCGCGTCAGGCGCCATGTTGACGACGATGCGGCCCTCGGAGGCAACTCGTCCGGCGCGCTTCTCGGCCTTGGCGATACCCGACTTGCGGAGGTTCTCGATGGCGAGGTTGATGTCGCCGTTGGCGGCGGTGAGCGCATTGCGACAGTCCATCATGCCGGCCCCGGTGCGGAGGCGGAGTTCCTGGACGTCCTTGGCGCTTGGCTTGTAGTCAGTCATGGTCATTTTCGTGAACTCGTTAAAGTCGGTGAGTTGTGAGAGTTGTGAGAGTTGAAGCGTTGAACTCACCAACTCATAGCCTCAACAACTGGTCAACTCATGAACTCTTCAACTCAAATACAACGCCGCCGGCTGGGTGGCCGACGGCGCTTCGGTATGCTTCACCGATTGCTCATGATCTCGAGATCATGAATCCGTGGCGCGTGAAAACTATTCGCCTCCGTCGTCCCCGGCCTCGACGACGTCGCCGCCTTCCGCTTCCGCCTCACCTTCGGCGCCCGGCTTGCGCCGCGCGGCGATGGCTTCAGGCTTGGCCCGGCGACGGCGCGGACGGCGCCGGCGTTTCTTCTCTTCTTCCCCGCCAGCCGCGGCCGGTTCGAGGCCCCGGTCGGAGCTGTACGTGCTCTCTTCCGACTCCTCATCCGCGGCGCGCGCTGGCGCCTCGCGACGAGCCTCGCCAATCGACTCGGCCAGAAAGCGAGTGATGAGCTCGACAGAACGGATCGCGTCGTCGTTTCCAGCGATCGGAACTGTGATCAGGTCGGGATCAGCGTTGGTATCGACGATGGCCACGATCGGGATACCGAGCTTGTTGGCCTCCGAAACGGCAATGCGTTCCTTGCGCGAATCGATGACGAACATCAGGCCGGGCAAGCGGCCCATGTTCTTGATGCCCTCGAGGTACTTGGACAGCTTGTCGCGCTGCCGGGTGAGCATCAACTGTTCCTTCTTCGTGTAGTTCTCGAATTCACCACCGGCTTCCGAACCCGCCTCGAGTTCCTTCAATCGGCGAATCTGCTTCTTGATGGTCTGGAAGTTGGTGAGCATGCCGCCCAGCCAGCGCTCGGTGACGAAGAGCGAATTGCTGCGCTCCGCCTCGCCGCGCACGATGGCGGCGAGCTGCCGCTTGGTGCAGACGAAAAGAATGTTGTCGCCGCGCATGACCACATCGCGAACGAGCTTCTGGGCGAGCTCGATCTGCCGCAGGGTCTTCTGCAGGTCGATGATGTGAATGCCGTTGCGCTCGGCGAAAATGAACCGGCGCATCTTCGGGTTCCACCGGCGGGTCTGGTGGCCGAAGTGCACACCGGCTTCGAGGAGCTGTTCGAGTGTGGGCTGCATCAGGTGATGAGGCGTGAGTGGGTTTGGGCTTCCGCTTCCTTCATCGTCTCCGTCGACCGTCTGGCGACGGCACCCTGGGAGACTCGGGGAGCGTGAGTGATTACGATTTACGATTGACGATTTACGATTGACGATTGACGATT
>CAMPKM010000516.1 GCA_946887155.1 uncultured Gemmatimonadota bacterium | reverse complement strand
GTCTTCGAGGGCTCGCGTGACGGTTGCGTACATCTCGCACGCCGACTGTGGTCGTCACGACACCGGTTGGCGGCATCCGGAGCACGTCGGCCGGTTGCGCGCGATTCCACGCGCGCTCCGTGAAGACATCGAGCTGTTTCATGCGCTGGAGCACATCGAGGGTCGACAGGCAACCCCCGACGAGCTGCACCTGGCTCACGACCCGGGTTATGTCAATCTCGTCAGGCAGCTCGCGGGATCGGGCGGCGGGGCGCTCGATCCCGACACCGTAGTAAGCGAAGGATCGTGGGATGCTGGCCGTGCCGCCGCTGGTTGTGTGCTGGATGCCGTGGACCTCGCGATCGACCGCAATGCGCGGGCGTTCTGCGCGGTCCGGCCGCCGGGGCACCACGCGCTGCATAACGCGGGGATGGGATTCTGCCTCTTCGGCAACGTGGCCATCGCGGCACACTACGCGCGGCAGCGGCGCGGAGTGGACAGGGTGCTCGTTGTCGACTGGGATGTGCACCACGGCAATGGCACGCAGGCGCTGGTCGAACACGATCCGGACATCCATTTCGTGTCGATGCACCAGGCCCCATGGTATCCGGGGACGGGGGCCGCCGGCGATCGCGGTCCGCATCGGTCGATCTGGAATGTACCAATGTCCGGCGGCCTCGCGCCGGATCGTTATGTCTCGGCGCTGCAGTCGGCCGTCGAGGCCGCGACGCGCGATTTCATTCCCGGGCTCGTGATCGTTTCGGCGGGATTCGATTGCCTGGCAGGGGATCCGCTTGGCGAGTTCACACTCGAGATCGAGCACATCACGCAACTCACGACGTGGCTGCTCGATCGCACCAGGGAGTGGTGTGACGGTCGCCTGATTGCGGCGCTCGAAGGCGGATACGTGCCTGAACGCGTGGGCGCGGCGTCGGTCGCGATGATGTCGGCGATGAACACGTCCTGACCGCAGTTTGGGTCACATCCCGGGACCTGACACCGAACCCGGCAGCAAATTCCGGTCCTTTGTGAACTCCAATCTTCGATGGGGGGCTGAACAGGCATCGATTGGAATTTTATGTGCGCGCCGTCACGGTCCCGGACCAATTCGGTTCACCGCGGGACCGGAATTTGTAGCTCCCGCGCCGCATGAAAACATGGTCGGGTTCGATCGTCCAATGCTTTGCCGGGCCGACAGTTAGGGCAGATCCGGCGGCCACAGCTGTTCGGGCTGTCAGCCACTCACGAAACCTCGCTCCCAGGTTGATAATTTGGACCGGAAGATTCCGCCAGCAGCTTCAGGCGGTTCGGCAGTTGCGTCAGGTGCGGCGACACTGCCTAACGATCACACCGGCGGGAGAGAGAGACGCGTCGTGACCATCTGGACTCGTGCCGACCGGCACGCAGAGGAGGCCCTCACGTTATGCGCGATCGTGTCGCGCGAGGGGCGCCCGGCGCCGCATGTGCCCGGGGCCGAGACCGTCGACTACCGTGACGTGAGCGCCGTGGTGCGGAAGGCCACCTTCATGCGCATCGAGCCCAGTGAGGAAGGCATTGCCGCCTATCGGGAAGCCGTCGAGGGCGCGTTTGCCTGCGGCGCGGTGATACCGGCGCCGTTCGGCACCATCTTTCGCAGCCGCGACACCCTGCTGCGCTGGCTGGAGCTGCACTACTTCACCCTCGCCGACGCCCTGCGCTACCTCCACGACCGCCAAGTCGCGCGCGTCCGCGTCGCTCCCGCGTCGTTAGGCAACACCTGGGACACGGTCGAGTTCCGCACCCGTGGCGCCGACCTCGAGGCCACCGCGTTCGACTCGTTCCGGGTGCTCAAGCGCCAGGCCGTGGCGTACGTCCCGATCGAGGTGCCCGGACGCCGCGCCGAGCAGGGCGCCGAAGGCGCGTTTCTCGTCGAGCGCGACCACTGGGGCCAGTTCATGGCGCTGCTGAAGGAAGAACAGCGCCGGCTCCCCGACCTCCGCTTCGACCACACCGGCCCCTGGCCGGCGTACGACTTCGTGAGGCTCGACCTCAATGGTTAGCTGATGTTCTGTCCCGGCTGTGGTACCTGGAACCGCACACGCGCGGTCAAATGCCTCCGGTGCAAGGTGGAGCTTCCGGAGTTGCGCGACACCCCGCGCGAGCCGCCCGACCCGGAAATCTCCCTGGTCCGCAAGGCGACCGGCGGCCGCTATCGCGTGCTGCGACGCCTGGGCAGCGGGGGCATGGCGCATGTCTACTACGCGCTGCATTCGGTGCTCGAGCGACCGCTGGTCGTGAAGGTGCTGCACCAGCATCTCGCCCGTGATCCCGAGATGCGTGAGCGATTCCGTCGTGAAGCGGAAGCGGCGAGCCAGCTGGTGCACCCGCACGTCTGCGCCATTGTCGACTACGGCGCACTCGGTGACACCGTATATCTGGTGATGCCGTACCTGGCCGGCGGATCGCTCGCCGATATCCTGGTGCGGGACCGGACCGTGCCCACGACGTCCGCGGCGGCGATCTGCGGACAGGTGGCGACGGCGCTCGACTACGCGCACCGGCGCGGAATCATCCATCGCGACATCAAGCCGGACAACGTGCTGTTCGACGAAGACGGACACGCCGTCATCACCGATTTCGGTATCGCCACCGCGCGTTTCCACGGCCGGCTCACCAAGACCGGTCGCGCGATGGGGACCCCGCACGACATGTCGCCCGAGCAGGCCAGGGGCCGCATGGGCGACGGCCGCACCGACCTCTATGCA
>CAMPKM010000515.1 GCA_946887155.1 uncultured Gemmatimonadota bacterium | reverse complement strand
ACCCCAACCCCGCCCGTGGCCACTCCGACGGACTCAGCCGCTGCCACACCGCGCGCTGATTCCGTCTCGGCACAACAGGGGGCCGGGCGCGGAACGGGCAACGATGGGACTACCGGCAACGGACCTGGCCGCGGGGGCGGCGAAGGCTCTGGCGTCGGTACTGGCCGTGGATCAGGAACCGGCCCGGGGACCGGGGGCGGCGATGGGACCATCTATCCGCCGACAGTGGTGGCGCTTCCCATCCTGCCGCTACCGATTCCCTCCAAGGTGCGCCCATACAAGATGGTGGCGCAGTTCGAGGTTGATTCGACCGGGAACGCCAAGCTCATCGGGTTCAATCCGTCCCGAGATAACGGCTACAACCGCCGGATACGGGAAATGCTGCTGGAGATCCGGTTCCGGCCGGCTGTCACTATGGATGGCCGCCCCGTGAAGGCCATCGCCGTCGTCACCGCGGAAGCGATGTAAAGCAAGGCAGCGCAAGGCTCTGGCCATTCCCGCCGGGCCTGCATAAATTGTCGCGGTTTTCCGCCCGTCCCGGCATTCCGCCCGTCGACGACCCCCAAAACTCGAGCATACGGCAAGCGGCACCGCGCTGCACAGCGCAGGCCGTCTGAGGCTGGCGAGTGACGGGTTTCGACGGACTCCCCATTCCAGAGAGTGACAAGATGAAACGGCTGGTCCACCGCACGTTGTTCACACTGGTCGCACTGGCGTTTACAGGCGCCACGGCCTCCCTTCTGGCTCCGCGAGCCGAAGCGCTCCAGGAGCCTGCGGCCATCGCCGCGGTCCAGGAGCCTGTGACCCAGGAGGCCGCACAGCCGGAGCACCGCCCCGGTGGTGAAGTGAACATCCACCTGCCGGACCTCAATCAGGGTGACTTCTTCGGCATGACCGGCCACACCATCCTGCTGTTCGGTCTCGGTGTGTGCGTGCTTGGCCTGCTTTTCGGCATGACCAGCTACACGGCGGTGAAGAAGCTGCCGGTGCACCAGTCAATGGCCGACGTGTCCGAGCTGATCTACACCACCTGCAAGGCGTACCTGGCGAAGCAGGGACGCTTCCTGCTCATCCTGTTCGCGTTCATCGGTGTCGTCATCGTCGCGTATTTCATGCTGACGGGGCTCGAGTTCTCGAAGATCGCGATCATCCTGCTGTTCGGGCTGATCGGCATGGCGGGCAGCTTCGGTGTGGCGGCCTACGGCATTCGCATCAACACGCTGGCAAACTCACGCACGGCGTTCGCGGGCCTGGCCGGAAAGGCGTACCCGGTTTGCGAGATTCCCCTGCGCGCCGGCATGAGCGTGGGCATGATGCTCATCTCGGTCGAGCTGCTGTTCATGCTTGCCATCCTGCTCTTCATCCCGTCGGACGTGGCCGGAGCCTGCTTCCTCGGCTTCGCCATCGGTGAGTCGTTAGGTGCCGCCGCCCTCCGTATCGCGGGCGGCATTTTTACGAAGATCGCCGACATCGGTTCCGACCTGATGAAGGTCGTGTTCAAGATCAAGGAAGACGATGCCCGGAACCCCGGTGTCATCGCCGACTGCGTTGGTGACAACGCCGGCGACTCGGTCGGACCGACCGCCGATGGCTTCGAGACCTACGGCGTGACCGGCGTTGCGCTGATCACGTTCATCGTGCTGGCGGTGACGGATCCCGCGATCCAGGCCACGCTTCTCGTCTGGATCTTCCTGATGCGCATCATGATGGTGCTGGCGTCCGGCATTTCCTATCTCGCCAGCAACGCCGTTTCCAGGGCGAAATACGCCGGCGCGGTCAAGATGAATTTCGAGGTTCCGCTGACGCAGCTGGTGTGGGTGACGTCGATCTTCTCGGTCTTGCTCACCTACGCGCTGTCATACCTGACCATCCGGGATCTCGGCAGCAACGGCGATCTCTGGTGGCAGCTCTCGACCGTGATCACCTGCGGCACGCTGGCCGGCGCGATCATTCCCGAAATGGTGAAGATCTTCACTTCAGTCCATTCCCGTCACGTACAGGAAGTCGTGACGTCGTCGCGTGAAGGCGGGGCTTCGCTCAACATTCTGTCCGGCCTCGTGGCGGGCAATTTCTCGAGCTACTGGCTGGGCATGACGATCATGGGTCTGATGGGGATCGCCGCCTGGGTGAGCACGATGGGCCTCGGGGAATTGATGAACGCGCCGGCGATTTTCGCCTTTGGTCTTGTCGCGTTCGGGTTCCTGGGCATGGGACCGGTCACGATCGCGGTCGATTCGTACGGGCCGGTGACGGATAACGCGCAGTCGATCTACGAATTGTCCCAGATCGAGGAGATCCCCGGTATCGAGGACGATATCAAGAAGAACTATGGCTTTACGCCGAATTTTACGGTGGCCAAGGAGTTGCTCGAGGAGAACGACGGCGCGGGCAACACGTTCAAGGCGACCGCCAAGCCGGTGCTCATCGGCACCGCCGTCGTGGGCGCGACGACGATGATCTTCTCGATCATCATGGTGCTCACGCAGGGGCTTCAGCCCGAGCTGCTCTCGAACCTTTCGATTCTGCACCCGCCGTTCCTGCTGGGGCTGATCGCCGGCGGCTCGGTCATCTACTGGTTCACGGGCGCCTCGATCCAGGCGGTGACGACGGGCGCCTACCGCGCCGTGGAGTTCATCAAGGCCAACATCAAGCTGGAAGGGACCACGAAGGCGTCGGTGGCGGACAGCAAGAAGGTGGTCGAGATCTGCACCCAGTACGCGCAGAAG
>CAMPKM010000514.1 GCA_946887155.1 uncultured Gemmatimonadota bacterium | reverse complement strand
TCGCGGCCGTAGGTCCGTCCGCCGAGCTGCTCGAGTTCGGTGCGCAGGCGCTCGGTCGAGACATCGTCGGTGTTGACGGTCAGGAGCACATCGCCGCGTTCGACGAGTGGTCCGTAGAACGCCACCTCGTCCTTCGAGAAATCGGCCCGGGCCATGGCGCCCGCCAGGGCGCCCGAGGTTCCGCCGACGATGGCGCCGGCGGCCGCCGCGCCGCCCGTGGCGCCTAACGCCGCCGCCAGGGGTCCGGCCGCGACGAAGGGGCCAACGCCGGGAATCAGCGAGGCCGCCAGCCCGAACAGCGTGCCGACGCCGACGCCGGTGATGGCGCCCTTGGCGACGCGCTCGCCTGCCGTTCCCTCGGGCCGCCGGTCGACTTCCACGTCGTCGACCCGCCGGGCCACGATGGACAGGTGGGAATCGGCGACGCCACGCTGCCGCAATGCGGCAATCGCGGAGTCCGCCTGGGCATGGTTGGCAAAAGCCGCAGTCACGCGAGCCATCGTACGCCTCCTTCTCTATGGATGCAGTCCATGATGCGATCGGAGTCATCCCATACCCGAAGACCGCGCATCAGTTACGTGCTCAACCGTCGCGGCACGAACGGCCGCGATCGCTGCCCCACGCCGATCAGGACGCTCGCAGTGTCCGGATCGCGGCGCCTAACGACTGGGGGCGCAGGTCACCCCAGAGGTCGCCCACCCGCGCGATCCGCTTCGACATGTCGCGGAGCTTGAATGTGGCCGGGTTGGCCTTCCCCTGCTCGACTTCGTCCCACGAACACGGCGCGGAAATCGGGGCTCCCGGACGAGCGCGAACCGCATACGCGGCCGCGAACGTCGCGGGTGGGTGATTGCGGCCGGTGTCCATATAGATGCGATTGCCGCGGTCCGCCTTGCTGAATTCCAGGGTCAGCAGCTCCGGGTGGCGGCTCACGAACAGCTGGCCCACCGCCTGCGCGAATCCCGACACGACACCAGCATCCGCTTTTCCGTCCAGCGGGACCGCAATATGGAATCCCTTCGATCCCGTGGTCTTGATCCAGGTGGCGAGGCCCAGCTCGCCCAGCAGGTCGCGCAACAGGAGCGCGGCGTGGCGAACGCTGGCCGGTTCGTCCTGCATCGGGTCGAGGTCGAAGATGCAGATGTCGGGATACTGCAGGGACGGGACACGTGACACCCACACGTGCGGCGTTATGCAGTTCTGGTTCGCCAGCCAGAGCAATGACCGCTCGTCGTTCACGACCGGGTGCGTGACGGTCCCGCCCTTCTTGGGGACCTCGACCCGATCGAGCCAGTCGGGCGATCCCTTCTTCGCCAGGGACTTCTGGAAGAATCCCTCTTCACCGATCCCGCGGTGGAAGCGCTCCATGGTGACCGGCCTCCCCTTCAGGTGCGGCAGCATGACCGGGGCAATGGCCTCGTAATACGCCGCCATCTCTCCCTTGGTGATGCCGTCGTCGGGGAAGAGGATCTTTTCCGGATGGGAGATCGTGATCATGGACGGACGACCCGGTTCGCCGGACGAATGGTGACGCCTAACAAGCGAGAGTGGCGCAGCTTGCCATGGTTCGTCCACTCGATGAACGCCACCGAGACGACGATCTCCGGCCTGACCCAGTGGGCGCGGAGGCGCGGCAGTCCCGTGGCCACGGTGAACGGCGCCTTCGGGATTTCGGCTGCGTCCAGGCGCGATCGCAGGTCGCGCAGCAGCGCGCGATCGAATCCCGTTCCGACCTTCCCGGCGTACACGAAGTCCTCGCCCTCGTGGTAGCCCACCAGCAGCGCGCCAAGCCCGATGCGCGAACGTTGCGGATCGGTAAAGCCGCCGACGACGAAGTCGCCCGTCAGCTCACACTTCATCTTGAACCAGTGCTTCGAGCGTTTGTGTTCATATGGCGCGTCGCGGCGCTTGGCGATCACCCCTTCCCAGCCTTGCGCGCAGGCGCGGTCCCACGGCGCGGGGCCTCGCACTTCACCCACGCGATGCATCGGAGCCGTGAGCGGCAGGCGATCCAGCAGGCCCCGGCGCTCGTCCAGCGTCAGGCCGGTCACGTTGCGGCCGTCGATCCACAGGATGTCGAACACGTGGTATTCGCTCTGCCGGTCCCACGACAGCTCACCATCGATGATGAGGTCGCGAACAGGAAGGTTCGCGATCGCGGCCTCGAGGGCAGGGATGTGCTGGGGCAGCCTGTTTCGCGAGAGTAGCCGGACCAACTTGCCGCGCTTGAACGCCAGCAACCGTATCCCGTCGAATTTTCGCTCGAACGTCCATTCAGGGCCGTTGAAGCGCTCCTGCGTGAGCGTGGCCGCCATGGGCTCGAGCCATTCAGGGACCGCGGCCATGTGTCGCGCCTAACGCGACGGCGGAAGTTCGTTGTCGGACAGGCGCCGGACGCGAGCGCGCAGCTCTTGCACGATCACTTGCAACTCCGGATCGGCGTTCTTCCAGAGATCGATCACTTTCCGGTAGTGTTCCACCGCTTTCACGCGATCACCCCTGGCCTCGTACAACTCGCCGAGCCGCCGGTTGAACAGCGGCAGCATGAACGGGTCCCACGCCTCCATCATCCGGTCGGGGTCAAAAACCTGAAGCGCCTGTTCGTGATAGAAGATCGCCGAGTCGGCCATTTTCGCCTTGTCGAAGGCGAACGCGAGGTACGTCGGCAGGCACAAGGTGCAGTTTCCGACAAACCCGTCTGGAAGCCTTTCGGAGCGGCGCAGAAGCGCG
>CAMPKM010000513.1 GCA_946887155.1 uncultured Gemmatimonadota bacterium | reverse complement strand
TGTCGGCTTCGTGCGTGACCATGATCACCGTCTGTCCGGTGGCCGCGAGGCCCTCGAACACGTTCATGATTTCGGCCGACGTCTGCGAGTCGAGGTTGCCGGTGGGTTCGTCGGCGAGCAGGATCGACGGCTCGTTCACCAGGGCGCGGGCGATGGCGACGCGCTGGCGCTGGCCGCCGGACAGCTCGTTCGGCCGGTGGCTCATGCGATCCGCGAGCTGCACCCGCTCGAGCGCCTGGGTGGCCCGTCGTTTTCGTTCGGTGGACGACACGCCGGCATACACGAGCGGGAGTTCCACGTTATGCAGCGCCGTCGCGCGCGGGAGCAGGTTGAACGTCTGGAAGACGAACCCGATTTCCTTGTTCCGGACACGCGCCAGCTGGTCGTCGGACATCGTCGACACCATCTGGCCGTTGAGCCAGTACTCGCCTGACGAGGGTGTATCGAGGCAGCCGATCAGGTTCATGAGCGTCGACTTGCCCGAGCCCGACGGGCCCATGATCGCGACGTATTCGTTGCGTCGCACCGCGAGGTCGACCCCGCGGAGCGCATGCACGACTTCGCCGCCCATGTCGTAGTCGCGCTTGAGCGCGCGTGTGACGATGACCCAGTCCTTGCCCGGTGCGGCCCCGCTTTCGAGGACGACCGCTTTCCGCTCCGCGGTCGTGGGAAGCGGGTCTTCGTGGTGGTCCGTGATCGCAGGAGTAACCGGACCGGCAGATTTCAGGAAGTCACTCACGACTTGGCGTCCTTGGCGGCTGGCGTTGGTGCGGCGGCCTCTTTCACGAGGGCGCCGTCCTTCAATTCCCGGATCGCCTGGTACGTCCCTCCGACGATCCGTTCGCCGGCCTTGAGGCCCGTGAGGACTTCGAAATAGCGGTCTCCGGCGATCCCTACTTTTACGGGCCGGAAGGTGACTTTGTTGTCCGTCCCGACCACGAACACGCCTTCCACGTCGCGCTGTCCGACTTCTCTCGTGGGGGTAGTCCCGACGCGGACCGCCGAATCGGCGCCGGCCAGTTCCTCGTTTTCGCGAACGGTGAGGGCGATGATCGGGATCGACAGCGCCATGTTCCGGATGTCGGTAACGACCTTGGCGGTGGCCGAGAAATCGGGGCGGGTATCTTCGGGCGGGTTCACGAGCTGGATGCGGACTTCGTAGTCCACCGCCTGCTCGGTGTTGGCGCCGGCAGCGGCAGTGCGCACCGAACTGTGGGAGATCTCCACGACCTTGCCGACGAACGTCGTATCGGGGAAGGCGTCGATCTGCACGATGGAGGAATCGCCGAGCGAAATGCGGGCGACGTCGGTCTCGTCGACCTTCACGATCGTCTCGAGGACGGTCATGTCGCTGATGGTGAGCAGTGTGGCCGCGTCCTTGTTGAAGGTGCCCGGGACGGCCGTTTCCCCCTGCTCGACGACCAGTCTCGTTATGCGGCCGCTCATCGGGGCGAGGATGGTGGTCTTGCTCAGGCTCGTCTTGGCGTCGCGCACCGAGGCCTCGGCCTGCTCGACGTTATGGGTGGCGGCTTCCTGCAAGGCCGCGTTCACCTCCATCTGCGTGCGGGTCTGCTCGATGTCCGCCTCGGAGACGAGCTGCGCATTGCTTTTCTGGATCTCGACGTTGCGATCGTAGTTGCGCTTGGCCTGCAGGTAGTTCGCTCTCGCCTGTGCGGCCTGTGCCTTGGCGGATGACAGTCCCGCTTCGGCGCGCTGGACCGCGGCCTCGTACTGTTCGGGGTCGATCTGGAGGAGGAAGTCGCCACGCTTCACCATCTGGCCTTCCTTGACGGAAAGCCTGACGATGCGACCGGAGATGTCGGCGGCGACGTCGACCTTGGTGCGGGGCTGCACCTGGCCGCTGGCCGTCACCGAGGCGACGAGGTCGCGGGAGTCCACGGCCTCGATGCGCACTTCGGTCGGTTGTTCGCCGCGACGTGCGGCGCTGGTGGCGAAGGCGGCGCCGGCGGCGACAACCACCGCGCCGGCGATGCCCCATTTCATCTTCTTGCTCATCCAGGATCCTCTAGTGGTCTAGCGAAGGGGCCTGCCGACCGCGCGTTCGAGCTCGGCGTAGGCTTTGTGGAATTCGTAGGTGGCGACGATGTGGTCCGTGCTGGCGCGCTCGAAGGCGGCGCGGGCATCGCTCACTTCAACAAAGGTACTTGCCCCGACCCGATATCGCTCCTGCGCCAGCAGGAGAGCCTGCTCGGCGGTGGTGCGGTTCTGCTGCTGCATCTGCACTGTCTGGTACTGCATCATCAGGTTGCGGTGGGCGGTACTGACTTCCGTCGTCAGCTGGAGCTGCTGGGCGCGGACCGCATAACGAGCGTCGTTCCGTTGTGAGGCCGCGACCTGGATCTGCTCCTCACGCTGGAAGCCGTTGAAGATCGGCAGCGACAGGGAAACGCTGTAACCGAAGGGGCTCTTGGCGAAGTTGAACGGAAACTGGTCATTGGCGGCGCGCATGGCGGCGGCGTCGGCATCGGTAAAGACGATCTGGTCACATCCGCGGGGACCGAGGCCGGCTCCAACTCGAATCGAGTCACTCGTCAGGCACGAACGCCGCGACGCCTCGGTCTGCGCACGGGCCTGCGCGATCGACGGGTCGATGTTCGTCTCCTGCAGGGAGTTGCCGCTGAATCCCGTACTGAAGCTGAGGGTCGGGAGATACGAGCCCCGTGCTTGCCTGACGGACGCCTCTGATGCGCGCTGGCGCGCCTCGGCCGCCAGCAGCGCC
>CAMPKM010000512.1 GCA_946887155.1 uncultured Gemmatimonadota bacterium | reverse complement strand
GTGACTCGATCACCACCGATCACATTTCGCCCGCCGGTTCGATCGCGGAAAAAAGCCCGGCCGGCCAGTGGCTGATCAGCCAGGGCGTCCCGAAGAAGAACTTCAACTCGTACGGCGCGCGGCGCGGAAATCACGAGGTCATGATGCGCGGCACGTTCGCCAACATCCGGCTGCGCAACGAGCTGGCGCCGGGCAAGGAAGGATGGTGGACCGCGACTGCTCCCGGCACCGAAGCGGTGCCGCTGTACGACGTGGCGATGGAGTGGCGGTCGAGAAACGTCCCGATGCTGGTGATTGCCGGCAAGGAGTATGGCACCGGGTCGTCGCGCGACTGGGCGGCCAAGGGCGCCGCGTTGTTAGGCATCCGGGCCGTCATCGCCGAGTCGTTCGAGCGCATCCATCGCTCGAACCTGGTGGGGATGGGCGTGCTGCCGCTCGAGTTCACCAACGGGGAGACGCGGCAGTCGCTCGGGCTCACCGGGTTCGAGGAGTACGACATCCAGGGCATGGGTGACACGCTGGCCGTGCGCGCGACGCTGAGCGTGGTCGCGAAGGTGGCCGGCGGTACGAAGCGGTTCGAGGTGCGGTCGCGGATCGACACGCCCGAGGAGCTGAACTACTACCGGCATGGCGGTATCCTGCACTACGTGTTGCGACAACTCGCCGCCCGAACTGCCGGGTCGCTTGAACGGCCGAGGCGCGGGGGGCATCTTGAGGGCGGTTACTATTGGAGGTTCGATGAATCAACGACGTCTGGGGACGCTCTTGGCGGCGGCACTGATCGTCTTTCCGGCCTCGCGGATCTGTGGTCAGCAGCCGGCGACGCCCGCACCCGAAGTCGGTCCGAAAGTCGGTGAAATGGCGCCCGATTTCGAGTTCACTGGCATTACGCGGTATGGCAAGCTTGCCAACCCGCAAAAACTCTCGGACTTCCGCGGCCAGACCGTCGTGCTTGCCTTCTTTCCGCAAGCGCGAACACGTGGTTGAACGATCCAAATGGAGGCGTACCGTGATCAGTACGCCACGCTCTTCAACAACGGCCGCGACGTGGTCGTCCTCGGCATCAGCCAGGATGCCGACACGACGCTCGTCAACTGGTTCCGCGAATTGCAGACGCCGGTCATGGTCATGAGTGACCGTGAGACGAAAAATGTCAGCACGACGTACCAGGCGCTGAATGCGGCAGGGACAGCCAACCAGCGGCACCTCTACGTGATCGACAAGGATGGGAGGGTCGCGTACAAGGCATTGCCGTTCCGCGTCACCGTCCAGGAATCGTACGACGAGTTGGCCGCGGCGGTCGACAAGTCGAGCCCGCCGCCTGCGCCACCCGGCGGATCGCCATGACGCTGACCATCGCCCCGGCCGAGCGCCGGGGCGATGTTTTTCCTGGATGATCGAAGCCCGGGAATTCCTCACCCGTGTGTTCCGCGCCGGCGTGGCGGCCGCCGACCCGTTCGCGGCGACTCGTCAGGCAGTGGCGAAGCTGGAAGACCTGACGAAGGACGTCGTCGTGATCAGCGCTGGCAAGGGCGCACACGCCATGGCGTCCGGCGCCGTCGAGGCGCTGAACGCTCGCGGGGTGACGGTAACGGACGGCATCGTCGTCGCCAATGCCCCGGCCGCGGACGCCTCGCACGGGCTCGAATCGCTCATCGGCGATCATCCTGTGCCTGGCGACGGATCATTCGAGGCCGCCGATCGCCTCCATTCAGTAGCGCAGCGGGCGAGCAAGGACCGCGACGCGATCGTCCTCATCTCTGGTGGCGCGACGAGCCTGATCGCGTCGCCGGTCGACGGCCTCGAACGGACAGACCTGACCAGCGCCTTCGATGCGCTGCTCTCGTCGGGCGCCGACATCAACGTCATGAACGCCATCCGGAAACGCCTGCTGCGATTCGGCGCTGGCCGCCTGGCCGTCGCCCTCGGGAGTCGCCGAATCCACTGCCTCATCGCGTCCGACGTCGTGGGCAATGAACTCGGCGCCATCGCGTCGGGTCCCTGTGTCCCCGACGGCACGACGGCCAGTGAGGCCATGGATCGAGCGATGAGTACTGGCGCATGGGAATCTTTACCGCGCGCCGCCCGTAGTCTCATCGAAGGCATGGCCCGGGGCCGCGTTCCCGATTCCGCGCCGCCCGATCACCCGCGCTTCGCCACGACGAACGTGCAGATCATTCTCGATCGCCATGTAGCCACCGCCGGCGCCGCCGGCGCGGCGAAGGGCACGGGGGTGGCGGTGGAAGTCGTCGATGAGCCTGTGAAGGGCGAGGCGTCGGCCATCGGCACGCGGCTTGCCGGCGAAATCGTTAGGCGACCGCGTTCGGACTCGCCCCTTTGCCTGATCTGGTCCGGCGAGACCACGGTCACGCTGGATGTCCCCGGCGGAAAAGGGGGACGATGCCAGGAACTGGCGCTTGCCGCGGCGAGGTCGCTGGCCGACGCCAGTAGTCACGACGTCACCCTGTTGGCGGCCGGAACTGACGGACGCGACGGAGCCAACGATTCGGCCGGTGCGGTTGTCGATGGATCGACCTGGTCAGCGATCGAACGCCGAGGAATAAACCCTGAACTGGCCCTACGCGGTCATAACTCATATCCCGCCCTCGATGCCGTAGGCGCCCTTCTGAAGACCGGACCAACTGGGACGAATGTGAATGATCTCGTCATAGCCCTCATTGAATAGCCGATCCGTCGTGCTCCGTCCCTGCTCCGTCCCTGCTCCGTCCCTGCTCCGTCCCTGCTCCGTCCC
>CAMPKM010000511.1 GCA_946887155.1 uncultured Gemmatimonadota bacterium | reverse complement strand
CTCACGATCTCACGATCTCACGATCTCACGATCTCACGATCTCACGATCTCACGACCTCACGACCTCACGATCTCACGATCTCACGACCTCACGACCTCACGACCTCACGACCTCACGACCTCACGACCCCTCACTGTCTCCGACCGCCCAGTAGCGACAGGATGGCGAGGAACATGTTCAGCAGGTCGAGATAGATCGCGACGGCCGCCTGAACGTAGTCATCCGGACCGTACACGTTCTTCAGGCGCCAGGTGTCGAAAATCAGCAGGCCGCCGAATACGAACACCGTTGCGCCGGCGATCCATAGCGAGGCCGTCGGGTTCTGGAAGAACATGTTGAGCAGCGACGTCACGATCAGGACGACGAGGCCGATGGTGAAGAATCCACCCCAGGCGCTGAAATCCTTGCGGCTGGTGAACGCGTAGAGCGTCAGCGCACCGAAGGTGACGCCGGTGAGGAGTGCCGCCTGGCCGACCACCCCCGGCTGCGTTTGGCCCAACACATAGATGAAGGGCGAGATGAAGATCCCTTCGATGAACGTGAACAGGAACACGAGCCCGATGTTGGTCGGGAAGACCTGCCGGAACTTCATCGCGCCGATCAGCGGCAGGAACATGCCGATCATGGTGATGATCGGGTGCCGGGCGGCCCAGTTGAGCACGGGCGGCGTATTCAGCGAAAACCACGTGCCACCCATCGTGACGAAGATGCTGGCAAGGACCAGCAGGTAGGTCCGTCGGATGAGGGTTGCCCGTTCCACGCCCGTGCGGACGGGGACCGCGGCGCCGGTCATCGATCGATACGAAATGCCCATTTCCCGAGCTCCTTATGGAAGACCGAAAATCACGATTCTGAATATAACGGATGAGGGGTCGATTTCGTGAATTTTCCTGACGTCGGCGCCTGACGTAACTGCATGGTAACAGGGCACTTGACACGCGCGTTCCTGGATGATCGCGACGCGTGACCGCTCATTCGTTGCTGTCCGATTCGCGCGATCCGCCGTTGTCGCGGGATCGACTCCGGTTTTGTTGCTCGGCGCCGGTGCAGCCACGCCTGGTCGCGGCCAGGGAGCACCTAACGCCTGAGCCAGACCACGGCGAATTTGACCTTCACGGCATTGCTGCCTAACGCGGCCTCGCCCGGTGTCAACGGCAGTCCGCAAGGCCGTGCCGACTCAGTCCAATCCTTGCTGGAATCGGGCCAGCGATCGCGCAACGAGCCCGATGGATCCATGCGAGCGAGTTCCCTGTTCAGGTTGGCGATCAGGTCGCGTTTGCGGCCTCCGTACAGCTCCACCGCCTCGATGTCTTCGGGCGCAAAGTCGCGCAGGGTGGCGCCGGGCCGGGGAATTCCATCCACGAAGACGCAGACATCGGACTGGATGATGAATCCCTTTTGCGCGTACTCCGGAGCATACTGCAGGGCGGCATCGAGATTCATCTTTTCCCGTCCCTTGAGCGTCTCGCGGGTCACGAACGCCGAATGGTTGCCTCGGAACGTCACGCGGGTATCCATCTCGCGATACAGCATCTCCATATGCGCATCGCGGCTCACCCGGCCTCGCTCCATGACGACGTCCAGCTCCGTTCCGGCATCGGGCGGGACGACGACCGAGAAATTCCGCGAGTCAAACGAGGGGTGCTTGATGCGAACGATGTACGAGCCGGCCTTTACGTCCGGGAAGTTGAAGACGCCTGACGCGTTGGTTGAGTCGGCCTTTCGCGCACCGATGATCTCGACACGCGCGCCGGGCACGGGGAGGAGGGAATCGATGCTGATCACCGACCCATAAATGCCCGTTCGCGTCGCCGTAACCACGGTTGGATCGAGCCGCGTCAGGCGCCGGAGCGTGACGTCGATATTCACTCCGCCGGCGCCGACTTCGATGCGCCGTTCCTCGGCCGCGAAGCCGATCCGTGTCATGCGTATCAGGTACGAGCCGGCCGGAACTCCGACAAAACCGAATCGGCCGTCACGGTCGGTGCGCAACTGCCTCGCCGGGCCCGCAGGATCGAGGACCACCAGGACATGCTGCATGGGACGCGATGACTCATTCACGACCGTGCCGCTCACCGTCACAGGCCCCTGCGCCGAAACCGCGGACGCGAACATGAGCGCAGACATCAAGGCGTGATACGTGTAACGCGGGAGGAACCTCATCGAATGATTGATCGTTGCGTCTGCCCGCGCCGAATCCGAAAGAGACGGCGACATCGACACATGATGGACGTCCTATTGCCGTCGTGTCCAGAAAGCCACGGCGCCGCAGTTGTTGTGCAAGTCTGTGAACTCCAGCGGGCGCCCGACTTCTCTCGGGTAGACCTCGACTGCCAGGATGTGCTTTGCGTCGAGGAAGTTGAAGTCATCGCTCTGGTCCCGCCGACCATCGACGTACAACGATGGAACACATACTTCGCGGCCCCGGGTCGAGACGTGGCTGCTCGGTCGAAGCATTGTCACGGTACAGTCGTGAGGGTACTTACAGTCAACGCGCACACCGGGCAAACCTTCGATAAGTCGGGCCATCGATTGCTCCTGCGGCCTTCGTTGTATTTCTTCCGGCTGCATGAAATAGCCTGACGTTGCTCCTCGGGTACGACGATACTCGAGCAGTTCAAGGGCTTTTTCTGATAACTTTGCCCGGACGTTGACGCGTTCGAGGGAAACCGCGCGTGCCAAGGACATGTCGATTCTAGTTGGGCCGTCCTCGCTAACATCAACGGCAACCTGTCTCGGTTCATAACCAATAGCCCGAAGCTCTAC
>CAMPKM010000510.1 GCA_946887155.1 uncultured Gemmatimonadota bacterium | reverse complement strand
CCGCAACCGGCAGGTTTGCCGCAGTCGCAACGCTGGTAACTCCGGGAATCGCCGCGATGCGTTCTTCGAGCTGCTGATAGAACGCGACCTGCGCGATCGAATCAGGATAACGGGAAACCGGCAAGCTCACCGATGCGGCCAGCACACCATCCGACTCGAAGCCACGCGGAACGTTCAGCAGTCGATCGAAACTTCTCAGAAAGAGTCCCGCGCCGACGAGCAGCACGAACGAGAGCACGATCTCGCCTGTGATCATCGCGCGGCGGAATCGATCGCGTCCCAGGCTTCCTGCGTGCCCGCGTCCGCCCTCACGCATGACACCACTGGCATCGGTGTCAGCCAGACGAAGCGCCGGCACCAGCCCGACGATGACGCCAGTCGCCAACGACAGCACGAGCGCAAACGTGAGGACGCGTCCGTCGATCGCGACGTCCACAAATCGCGGCAGGTCGATCGCCGATGAGCGGCCCAACAACCTGATACCCACCCAGGCGACACCCACACCAAGCACACCGCCGAGCATGGCGCGCACGATACTCTCGAACAGCGTCTCGGCGAGAATGCGACTGCGCGCGGCGCCGAGTGCCGTACGAATGGCGATCTCGCGCCGCCGAGAATTCATGCGCGCGAGCAGCAGGTTGCCCACGTTGCCGCAGGCTACCAGAAGCACCAATACCACGGCGCCGAACATGGCGAACAACATGTCGCGCGACGGCCCGAGCACACGCGTCGCGAGTGGTGTAGCGCTCGCCTTGTGGCGAGTAATCGAATCCGCGAGCAACTGGGCGGTGACCTGGCTCATGCCGGCACGAACGGAGGGCTCGGTGAGGTCTGGCCTGGTCGCCGCCATCACCGACATGAAGTGCAGCCCGCGCGGTGCGCGCGATTCATCGAGCCGCAGGCCCGCCCAATAGTCCGATCCGCGCGGTGAGTTCAGTTCGCCAGGAAGTCGTGTCCGCGCCGTCGACGGATACACGCCAATGACCGTGTGCGGAAAGCCGGCGAGGTCCAGCGTGCGCCCGAGGATGGCCGAATCGCCGCCGAAGTGACGTCGCCACGCCGTTTCGCTGAGCATCACCACTCGCGGACTCGAGCCGAGGTCGTCGTCGGCGCTGAGGTTTCTACCGAGCAGCGGCCGCACGCCGAGCATTACTGGAATGCCTGACGAGACGCGATTGCCTTGCAACACGACCGGTTCGTCGACGCCGGTGAGCGTCATCGTGGTCGAGAACCACGCGCCGACGTTCGTGAAGGTGTTCTGTCCGCGCTCCCGCCAGTCGATGAACTCGGGGTACGAGAGCGGAACCGTCGCGTCTTCACCCTGGCCGTCGCCGAGCCACACCAGTCGTTCGGCTTCGGGATAGGGGAGGGGGCGGAGGAGGACGCCGTTCATCACGCTGAAGACGGCGGTCGTCGCGCCGACACCCAGCATCAGCGTCAGCGTGCCGGCGATCGTGAGCATTGGTGTGCGACGCAGTGATCGTACGGCGTATCGCAGGTCCTGCAGGAGCCCGTTCACGGTCTCGGCCCTCGCGGCGCTTCGGCGGCGCCGCTCGTCGATGGTGAGTACGGCGGCGCGGATCTCGCGCATTTCGCCAAAGCGGCGTTCGGCTTCCGCCCGCGCCTGGTCCGGCGTTAGGCCGGACGCCATGAGATCGCTGGCGGCCATTTCCAGGTGGAAACGCAGTTCGTCGTCGACATCGATTCGCGACGAGCGCCAGGGAACGCGTAGCAGGCGCGGGAGTCTGGTCACGTCGGTTGCTTGGTGGCGGCGAGCACCTGGCCAATGGCGGTGACGAAGCGCGACCAGTGATCCGTTTCGGCCTTGAGCTGGCGCCGGCCCTGTGGGGTGAGCGAGTAGAACTTGGCGCGGCGATTGTTGTCGCTGACGCGCCATTCCGACTGGACCCAGCCGCGTTCCTCGAGGCGATGGAGTCCGGGGTAGAGGGACCCTTCACCGATGGCGAGCATTTCACCGGTCAGTTGCGGGATCCACCTCGAGATCGCGTAGCCGTGGGCCGGTCCCCACGACAGGGTCTTGAGGATGAGCAGGTCGAGGGTGCCCTGCAGGAGGTCGAGGTTGCGCATGTCTTCCTATCGGAGGTTGATGTATAATACCTCAAGCTTCGATGGGGAGCAAGCGACCTTGAGATCTCTCATTCACGCAAGGATGTCAGCGATAGAGCAGGATCGTCGACGGAAAACTGAGCGCAACGGTACAGGTTCCGACCGCAAAGAATTCGATCGGGCCTGAAATCGTCAGCACGCGATTTGTGGAATCGTAGCTTCCCGAGAAGTGCGCCTGATAGTTCGGGCACGAGCCGGTTCGGACGGTGAGATTGACGGAGGGGTTCTTCCCGGACGACACCGATCCACTGAGACTCCCGGAACCCTGGACGTCGAAGAAATCGAAACCGTCGTCCAGTGTGCCCTGAAGCGCCCAGCTGCCTGTCGCGGTACCACTGGCCTGGTTGATGGTGAGGCTGAACGTCGCATCGAGGGCCACGCCTTGCGAGAAGCCGCCTAACACGCCGTCATAGGTACCGGCGATGCTCTCAAATGAGGTTTCGGGGCCCGTCGAATCGCCGCAAGCAACGATGCTCGCGAGGAGAAATGTGACCGCAGCATGAATCGATCGACGCATCTTGTGGTGCCTCTGTGATTGGAAGGTGGACGGCTATCGCGATGTGTCAGTAGGTGGACCCGCTCGTCGCGGCGACCCCGAGAAGTACCAGGGCCATGGCGTAAAGCGTTCTCATGGAATGTTGTGGT
>CAMPKM010000509.1 GCA_946887155.1 uncultured Gemmatimonadota bacterium | reverse complement strand
GCCGAGTTCGCGCGGGCGAATGGCATGTCGTCGTCATCACACGAGGTGTACCCTGCCGCCCTGTCCGGCCTGCACGGTACCGAACATACCACCGGCACGAGCCGCCGCGGGTTCTCGCCGAAAGTGGCCACGCTGTCGCGAAGCTATGATGACGTCGCACAGCTCTGGGGGAAGTCCGGGATGACGTTCACGCCCACGCTGGCGTTAGGCGGTGGCACGATGGCGCGCATGGTCGCCGCCGATACCACGCTGCGGTCTGACGCCCGCTTCGCCCTGTATCCTGCCTGGCTGAGCCGGCAGGTGACCGGCGGCGGCCGGGCCGGTGGGCGAGGCGGTCGCGGAGGTGGTCGAGGCGGAGGCGCGAACCAGGGCGCCATCGATGCCATGATCGTCAACGCACAGAACGCTGGTGCACTCGTCGTCGCCGGAACAGATACGCCGAACGCCGCCAACGTGCAGGCCGAGGTGATCGCCTATGTGGCCGCCGGCATGACGCCATTCGAGGCACTCAAGACCGCAACCGTCAACTCGGCGCAGGCGCTGCGGCTGAATGTCGGCACCGTGGAAGCCGGTCGATTGGCGGACCTGGTCATCCTCGATGGAAACCCGCTCCAGGACATCACCGCGACCTACCGTGTGGTCAGCGTGGTCGCCAACGGTGTGCTCAGGACACGGGAGAGCCTTTTGGGCCGGGAATAGGGAATCGGGAATCGGGAATCGGGACAGGATCGCCGCCCCATCCCTTCGGCTCGGCGCTGAAACCGTCGGTGTGTCACGGCATTGAAACCCGCGTCCCCAACCCGCTGTCCTATAGACAACCTGTAGGACAACGGAGGTGCGTGTGCGCATCGTGACCTGGCTGGTGTTGGGCGCCTTTCCCGCCATTGCCCTGGGGCAAGGGACCAGCGCCGATGGTCGTCGAACCGATCTCGCGGCATTCCGCCGAGACTTCTTCACCATGGACAGTTCGTACTCGGCAGCCAACCGCGCCACCGCCGTGTCGCGACTCGCCAGGCTGGAAGCTGATGCACCGGGGCTGACCGCTGTGCAATTCGAACTCGAGCTGGCACGCATCGTGGCGCTCGCCGACAATGGCCATACCAATTCACCCGGCACGCTCCGTTCGCGGCGCTACAATCGCATCCCGCTCCGGCTGATTCCACTTGGCGAGGATTTCTACGTCGCGCGGGCCGATACGTCGCTGGAGGACTTGTTAGGCGCCCGTCTGGTCGCCATCGATGGAAAACCCATCCGGGACGTACGGCTGATCGGCCACAGCCTGTGGGGCGGAACGCCAGCCTGGCGCGACCGCCAGCTTCCCTTCCTGCTCGAGTCGCCCGAGCAGATGCAGGCACTGGGCGTGGCAAGCCAACCAAGCTCGGCGACCTATCGATTCGAACTGCGGGGGCGCACGATCGAACGCCGCGTCGCCGCACGCCCGCCCGAGGCGCAACGCGAAGCCGCGGGTACGTCGCGATGGTTGTACGCCGATCCGCTGACCACCGACGACGGCGCGTGGAAACACGTCGCGTCACCAGCTCGCGCCCCATGGGCATTCCAGGAAATCCAGAAGTTGTTCCGCACGCGGGTGGATACCGCGCTCGATGCAGTGGTCGTTCAGATGCGCGCCAACTTCAGCGGCGCCTCCCAGGACATCGGGGAGTTCATGCGCGCTGCCACCGACGAAATCCGCCGCGTGCGCCCAAGGCACATCGTGCTCGACATCCGCACCAACGGCGGTGGCGACTTGAACAACACGCGTGACTTCGTGAAGTCACTGCCCCAGCTCGTGCCCGGCCAGATCTTCGTCCTGACGAGTCCGTGGACGTTTTCCGCTGCCATTTCGACGACCGGTTACCTGAAGCAGGCCGGCGGCGATCGCGTGACCATCGTCGGTGAAATGGTCGGTGACCGTCTCGAGTTCTGGGCCGAAGGGCGCCTCGCACGCTTGCCTGCTTCTGGAGCCGCGATGTCGTACTCGACGCAGCGCCACGATTACAAAACGGGTTGCAAGCCCTACACGGACTGCCACGGGCCTGTGGTTCGCAACCCTATCGCCGTACCTTCGCTGGCGCCCGACATCCTGGCGCCGATAACGATCGAATCACTGATCGCCGGGCGTGACCCGGGCATGGAGGCTGTTCAGGCGGCGACACGGAAAGGCGGAGGGTGAATCACAGTGCGCGTTCGAGGATCCAGCGCACGCCCTCGGCATCGACCGGACGCGGATTCGGGAACTTTATCCCCATGATCAGCCCGGCCGCTTCGTCGATCCCTTCCGCGGTGAATCCGAGAGATCCGAGAGGACGGATGCCGATGCGCCGGCTCAGGTTGAGCAGCGCGTCGGCCGCGTCGGCGACGCCTAACGCGTCGGCCATGCGCGCCATCGCCTCGGGTGCCGCCGGCGCGTTCCAGGCGGTCACCCACGGGACCAGCGCCGCGTGCGCCTCGGCGTGGTTCAAGCCGAACCGGCCGCCCATGACGTGCGCCAGTTTGTGCTCGAGTCCCATGGACGTCATGTCGAGTGCGCGACCGGCGAAATGCGCGCCAAGCAGCGCCTCCGATCTGGCGGGCAGATCGTCAGGCGCGGCGACGACGATAGGCAGGCTCCGGGCCAGCTTCTGAAGTCCCTGCAAAGCAAAGCCTGACGTCACCGGCCCGTACTCCGGGGCGTATTCCGCCTCCACGCAGTGGGCGATGGCGTTCATCCCGCTGGCGGCGCTCACGGCGGGGGTGAGCCCATACGTCAGTTCCGGGTCATACAGTACCAGGC
>CAMPKM010000508.1 GCA_946887155.1 uncultured Gemmatimonadota bacterium | reverse complement strand
CCGCACGCCACCGCGTCGAGGTCGTCCACGGTCTGCCCGGAGTCGGCCAGCACCGACGCCACTGCCGGCATGAGGCGTTCTTCCTTTTCCCCGCGCATGGCGACCTCGGCTTCGCCGATTACGTCGCGGCCGCGAAGCAGCGCTACCGACCCGGCGTAGGTCGAGGCGTCGAGAGCGAGAACGAGCATCGGCTAGATCAGCGTCAGGCGTCGGCGAGTGTCATCGTTCTCGATGTACTCCAGTCTCACGCGAATGACGTCATTCGGCATCCGTGGCCCGGCTCGATCAGGCCACTCTATAAGCACGATCCCCTCGCTGTTGACAATGTCATCCCAACCAAGATTCGTGAGATCGTCTGGGCCGTTCAATCTGTAGAGGTCAAGGTGATAGACACTTCCGCGCTCGCCTTCATGTTGATTCACGAGCGCGAACGTCGGGCTGGTCACCTCTTCGGTGACTCCCGCGCCTCGGCAAATGGCCTGCGCCAACGTCGTCTTCCCGGCGCCCAGTTCACCTTCGAGCGTGACGATGTCGCCAGGCCTCAGGCTTTGACCGAACGATTCGCCCCAATCACGAAGTTCAACCAGGGTGAATGAATCGACGAATCCTGACTGGCGAAGCGACGGCCCGTGGTCTGTGGCGTGTGGCCTCATTTGGAAGCCCGGATCGCGGCAAACGCGTCTCGCCGACGAGGCGCCGCATCTCGCTTCGCCTTGAGTTCAAACACCTCATCTCTCAGTCGAGCTGCCGTCTCGAAGTCGAGGTCATCAGCCGCGTTACGCATTTCGACTTCAAGTTGCCTGATCATTTCGTCGATCTGCTCCGGGTTGTACGACGTCCCTTCACGCTCAGCCACTTTCCGGAGACGGTTCCGTTCTTCCTTCTCCATCCGGGCGTCGGCTACCCGCGTGATGAACCGGACTTCGTCGACGCTCTTCATCACACTCCGCGGGGTGATGCCATGCGCCTCGTTGTGCGCAACCTGCAGCTCGCGCCGTCGCGACGTCTCCTCCATGCATCGCTTCATGGAGTCGGTGATCCTGTCCGCGTAGAAAATCGCGCGGCCGCGAACGTGGCGAGCCGCCCGTCCAACGGTCTGGATCAACGACCGGTCGCTGCGCAGGAAGCCTTCCTGGTCGGCATCGAGGATCGCCACCAGCGAGACCTCGGGCATGTCGAGTCCTTCGCGCAGCAGGTTGATCCCCACCAGCACGTCGAACTCGCCTAACCGGAGGCCGCGGATGATTTCCATCCGCTCGATCGCGTCGATGTCCGAGTGCATGTACCGGACCCGCACACCCATCTGCTGCAGGTAATCCGTCAGGTCTTCCGCCATCCGCTTCGTCAGGGTCGTGACCAGGACGCGCTCGTTCCGCTTTTCGCGGATCCGGATCTCGTTGAGCAGGTCGTCCACCTGCCCGCGCACCGACCGCACCTCGATCTCCGGATCGATGAGCCCCGTCGGGCGGATGATCTGCTCGACGACCACGCCCTCGGACAGTTGCAGCTCCAGCTCGGCGGGGGTCGCACTGACGAAAACTGCTTTCGGCGTCAGGGACAGGAACTCGTCGAAGATCAGCGGACGATTGTCGAGCGCCGACGGCAGCCGGAACCCGTATTCGACCAGGACTTCCTTTCGCGCCCGGTCGCCATTGTACATGCCGCGAATCTGCGGCAACGACACGTGCGATTCATCGACGATCACCAGGAAGTCAGCCGGGAAGTAGTCGAGCAGGCACGCCGGCCGCTCGCCTTCCCGCCGGCCTGACAGGTGGCGCGAATAGTTCTCGATCCCGGCGCACGTCCCGATCTCCAGCATCATCTCGATGTCGAAGTTCGTGCGCGACTCGAGTCGCTGGGCTTCGAGCAGCTTGCCCGCGTTGCGCAAGAGCACGAGTCGCTCGGCCAGTTCCGCGCGGATGGCGCCGATCGCGCGTTCGAGCGTCGGCCGGTTGGTGATGAAGTGTTTCGCCGGATAGATCCCCGCGCGCTCGAGAACCGCGATCGTTTCGCCGGTCAGTGCATTGATCTTCGAGATCCGCTCGATCTCGTCGCCCCACAGCTCGACGCGAACGCCCTGCTCCTCGTACGCCGGGAAGATTTCGACCGTATCGCCGCGCACGCGGAACGTGCCGCGGTCGAAGGCGACGTCGTTCCGTGAATACTGGATGTTCACCAGTTGGCGCAGGATCGTGTTCCGCGGGACCTTCTGCCCCTTCTCCAGCATCACCATCTGCTCGCGGTATTCGATCGGATCGCCCAGGCCATAGATCGCGCTGACCGTGGCGACGATGATGACGTCCTCGCGCTCCATGAGGCTCGACGTCGCGCGGAGCCTCAGCCGATCGATGTCCTCGTTGATCGACGCATCCTTCTCGATGTAGGTGTCGGTCGTGGGGACGTAGGCTTCCGGCTGGTAGTAGTCGTAGTACGAGATGAAGTACTCGACGGCGTTCGTCGGGAAAAAGCTCTTCAGCTCTCCGTAGAGCTGCGCGGCCAGGGTCTTGTTATGCGACAGGACCAGCGTCGGGCGGCCATGGTGAGCGACGGCATGGGCGATCGTCATGGTTTTCCCGGAGCCGGTCACGCCCAGCAGGGTCTGAAACCGGTCGCCGCGTTCAAGGCCCGCGATCAGCTCTTCGATCGCCTTCGGTTGGTCGCCCGCCGGCTCGAACGGCGACTGGACTGAAAAGGGCGCGCGTGCCATGCCGAAATCTATCGGGATTTCTTCGGTCCCGACAGTTCGGGGTCAGACCCGGGGTCTGACCCCGAAC
>CAMPKM010000507.1 GCA_946887155.1 uncultured Gemmatimonadota bacterium | reverse complement strand
ATGACATGGCGCTTCGAATCGAAAACCATCGACGCCATCATCATCGCCGGCGGACCGGTAACGTCGAGCTGAGTCCAGGTCGTGCCGTTGAACATCCATGTGCCTGACGTGACGACGCCGGGTCCACTGCTCCCGCCAAACAGAACGAAGCGTCCCCGTGTCGGATCGTACGCACCCGCTGCGCCGCCCAGGCGGAGTGCGGAATCGGCATGCACCGTGACCCAGCGATCTTCACTCCAGCGCGAGGTCACTCCGTGCGAGCCGCCACGCGCGAACAGCGCACCGTTCCTGTCAGCGAAGAACGAGTGGCCCAGGAGCGGCACGCCGGTGCTGACGGCCAGCGCAGTCCAGCGCTGGCCATCCCAGCTCCACAGATCGTCGAGGATCGGACCGTTGCCCGTTGAATCGACGCTATGCCCGCCCGACATCAGCACCTGCTTCCTCACGGGGTCCCACGTGAGCGCGTGATGATGCCGCGGCGCGGGTGTCTGCGCAGACAGCGTCGTAAGGCAACAGAATGGCAATGCCATCAAGAGAAGTTTTACGGTGGCCATGTCGCTTCCGGGTTGGCGGATCTCCCTTGGACGCCGGCCGCGGTTCGATCGCTTCTCTGGGAAGAATCCTGCCCGGTGAAACCTTCCGTCCCACAGCCAGGTGCTGGCGTAACGGTCAGCCACCGTTTCTCGTGAGCTGCGTCGCGCTTTTGATGGTCGTCGCGCCGGATGATTCCCTTGCTCATCGGGTGATCGTCCTGTCTTGAGTGGTGCACGTCGTCAGGCACCCTCAATAGCGGAGGACTTCCATGGGCAATGCCCGTTTTCGGATAGCAATCGCAGCAATGTCAGTCGTCGCGCTTGGCGCCTGCGCCCCCCGGACCTTTCCCGGACCTGGCGAGCGGCTCGTCGTGGCGAGAGGGGACGTCGAGGTCCACAGCGCGGCTCGGATTCCACCCGGCCACATGCCCGCTGTCGGCCAGTGCCGGCTCTGGTTTCCCGGACGGCCCCCGGGACAACAACCCAAAGCCGGTTCCTGCACCGGCCTGCAACGAACCGCGCCCGCCGGCAGCTGGATCCTCTATCGCCCGACGAACGACCGGAAGGTCGTCCACGCCCGCGTGATCGACCAGCAACGCGCCGGGGTGGTGGTTTCCGTCCGCGTCTACGACGCCGACCACGGCACACTGCTCAAGGGCCGCAAGCCTCGTTAGGTCATCGATCGGGCCGTGCGTCCTTCGCCGGAGGACGTGCGGCCGTCACCGACGACGGCCCCACGCGCCAGATGACGTTCCCCACGTCGTCGGCGACCAGCAGCGATCCGCGGCCGTCGATCGCGACACCCACCGGACGCCCATACGCGCTGCCGTTTCCGTCGAGGAAGCCGGTCAACACGTCGACCGCCTCGCCCGACGGCTTTCCGTTGGCGAACGGGACGAAGATCACGCGGTATCCACTCGGCGGCTTCCGGTTCCACGAGCCGTGCTGGCCCACGAACATGCCGCCGTCATAACGCGACGGCAGCGCCGTCCCCTGTGCCCACGCCAGGCCTAACGACGCGGTGTGCGCGCCGAGCGCGTAGTCCGGGACGATCGCCTTGGCGACGAGGTCCGGCCGCCGCGGTTCGACGCGCGTGTCGACGTGCTGGCCGAAGTAACTGTACGGCCATCCGTAGAAGCCACCGTCCTTCACCGACGTCATGTAGTCGGGAACGAGGTCGCTGCCGAGTTCATCGCGCTCGTTTACGGACGTCCACAGCATGCCGGTGACCGGCTCCCAGGCCAATCCGACCGGGTTCCGGAGTCCCGATGCGTAGACGCGATGCAATCCGGTCGCGGGATCGATCTCGAGGATAGCCGCGCGCTCGTCTTCGGCCTCCATGCCGTTTTCAGCAGCGTTGCTGTTCGACCCGACGCCCACGTAGAGCCGCGTGCCTTCGACGTTGGCAATCAGGGTCTTCGTCCAATGGTGATTCAGGTCGCCACCGGGAAGGTCAGCCACCTTCACCGGAGCGGCGGTGATTTTCGTTTCGCCGCCATTGTAGGGAAACCTGACGACGGCATCCGTATTGGCGACGTAGAACGTGTTGCCGACCAGCGCCATGCCGAACGGCGAGTTGAGGTTCTCGATGAACGGCGTCTTCAGCTCGGCCACGCCGTCACCATCGGCGTCGCGCAGGAGCATGATGCGATTCGCGCTGGGCACCGCACCGCCAGCCCGCTTCTGGTACCGCTTGAAGATCAGGCCCCGGAGGCCGCGGTTGTCGTGCGGACGCTTTGGCGCGTTGGTTTCGGCCAGCAGCACTTCGCGGTTAGGCAGCACATACCGCCAGCGCGGGTGAGTCAGCCCGCGCGCGAACTCATTGACATCGAGCCCCGTCGCCGCACGTGGTCGGGCGGAATCGGCCCACCCCACCGCCGTGTGCACCTTGATGGTCGGAAACATCGACGTGCTCGGCTTCGGAATGGCCGGCGTCGGCCCCATTCCATCGGCAACGGCCAACTGCGCGCTACGTCCACAAGCAACGCAGCCGGCGGCGGCCGCGACGGCAACCGCCCTGCGAATTCTCGAGTTGTATCCCATTGGTCAGCGGAGGACGCGCTCACCGCAATGAGACGGGGGGCATCCGCCTGGCAGGCGCTAGACCGCGGTTGGAGTTACCTCGACATACCCGCGCCGCGCGTGAAAGGAGGCAGTCTCGTCGGCAACGATACGCTTCCGTTCGCCCTGAAGAACCCGTCGCAATTGCCAATCGTCAATCGTCAATCGTCAATCGTCAATCGTCAAT
>CAMPKM010000506.1 GCA_946887155.1 uncultured Gemmatimonadota bacterium | reverse complement strand
GTGGCTGAAGTACTGGCGAAACGCCTTCCGGCCCTCGGCTTTGTCCCTCGATCCACGACTCGCGACAGCGCTTCGGCGGTAAGCCGGACACATCCGTAAGGAGCCACCGCTTCAGGTCGCGGCGAGCAATGCAATGCGTCGGGAAAGGCCGCATCGGCTGATCGTCGTGATATGTTGACTAGTCCGCTAATCACAGAGTTTAGGATGATGGCAACGCTACTCGACGTACTGCCCGCGGCCATCGGACTCGTTGTCGGCGTGCTGGTAAGCCTTGCGATTCGCCGGGTGGTCGTGGTACGCCTGACGCGCGCGGCCGCGCAAACCGCGACGCAGGTCGACGACTTGCTGGTGGGCACGATCAGGACGGCGCTTCCGCTTTGGGGGGCGCTCCTCGGCCTGCACGTGGGCGTCGACATGTCGGCGATGTCCGCCAACGTGCGGGAGGCCACCGGGGGGGTCGTAATTGTCCTGCTCGGCATTTCGATGAGCTGGACGCTGGCCCGGATGGCCGGTTTCCTCGTTCAGTCGATGGGGGGCGTGAACGCGGCGCTGCCGGCGGCGCGGATCCTGCGCAATCTTGCGCAGGTGAGCGTGTTCCTCGTTGGGGCGCTCATCACGCTGGCCACCATTGGGGTGTCGGTGGCGCCGCTGCTGACCGCGCTCGGTGTCGGCGGCCTGGCGGTCGGCTTGGCGCTCCAGGACACGCTGGCCAACCTGTTTGCCGGATTCCACATCCTGGTCTCACGGCAGGTTCGTCCCGGCGACTTCGTCAGGTTGGCGTCCGGGGAAGAGGGCTACGTCGAGGATGTGACGTGGCGGTACACGACCATCCGGCGGCTTCCCAACGACCTGATCATCGTGCCTAACGCGCAACTGGCGTCGGCGATCACCACCAACTTCAGCCTGCCCAGCAGCGAGCAGAGTATCCTGGTCGACGTGTCGGTGGCGTACGAGGAGGATCTCGAGCGCGTCGAGCGAGTGACGCTCGAGGTGGCGCGGACGGTGCTTCGCTCGGTGACGGGCGGCGTGGAGGGATACTCGCCGTTGGTCAGATTTCACACGTTTGGTGACAACGGCATCGGCTTCACGGTGGTGCTGCGCGGCAAGCACGTCACCGACCAGTACCTGCTCAAGCACGAGTTCGTGAAGCGCCTGCATCAGCGTTATGCGGACGAAAACATCACGATCCCGTACCCACAGCGAACGATTCACTGGCAGCCGCAACACGCCGAGGTCTGAGGCGTTCGAGCACCAGGGCGGTGGTCATGACGGCGGCGTGTGAAAACGCCTGCGGAAAGTTGCCGAGGTGGGCGCCGGTCGCCGGGTCGATCTGTTCGCCGTAGAGCCCGAGCGGGGTCGCGCGTTCGAGCAGCTTCCGGAACAGCGTCTCCCCCGTCTCGAAGTCGCCGGCGAGCGCGTGGGCCTGCGCCAGCCAGAATGAACAGATCACGAATGCCCCTTCGGCGCCTGACAACCCATCGGGGCCGCGGTAGCGGAAGATGAGTTCATCGCTGCCGGCATCGAGCTCCCGGTGTACTGCGTCGATGGTCTGGCGGATGCGCGGATCGAGGCGGGGGATGAATCGCATCGTGGGAATGACGAGGACGGCGGCGTCGAGGTCGTTCCCGTCGTACGCCTGCTTGAACGTTCGACGCGAGGCGTCCCAACCGTTCGCGAGCACGTCCTGTTGTATGAGTGCGGCCTCGCGGCGCCATCGCCCGACGTCACCGGGGAACGCACCCTGCTGGGCGAGGCTGGCGCCCCGATCGAGCGCGACCCAGGCCATCACCTTGCTGAAGACATAGTGTCGCGCGTCCATGCGCGCTTCCCAGATGCTCCAGTCGGGTTCACGCCAATGGTCGGCGGTCCACGCCACGAGTGAATGCATCGCTTCCCACAGTCCTTCGCTTGGCAGCGTACGCCAGTAGCGGATGCGCAACATCTCGAGCAGTTCGCCGTACACATCGAGCTGGAACTGCGATGCGGCCGCGTTCCCGATGCGCACCGGTTTGGCGCCGCCATAGCCCTCGAGGTGCTCGAGCACTTTTTCGGGAAGGTGTCGTCCGCCGTCGAGGTCGTACATGATCTGGATCGGGCCACCATCGGCGCGGCGGGCGATTCGCTTGATGAAGTTGGTGAAGGCGTCCACTTCGTCGAGATACCCGAGGCGTTCGAGCGCGTACGAAACGAACGCCGAGTCGCGAAGCCATGAGTATCGGTAATCCCAGTTGCGCGCCCCGCCGGGGTATTCGGGCAGTGACGTCGTTGGCGCCGCCACGATCGCGCCGGTCGGCGAGTAGCAACAGAGCTTCAGCGTGAGGGCACTGCGCTCGACCATGTCGCGGTACGGACCCTGGTACCTGAGCCGTCCAGACCATTCGCGCCACCACGCAATCGTTTCGTTCAGCTTGCGCTGCGTCTCGAACGAGGAGACGGCGTGCACTTCGTCGTCGTCGTACCGCGCGATGAACTCGATGCGATCGCTGTCGCGCAAAGCCGCACGACCAAGCAGCTTGCCTGGTTCCAGCGTCCATTCGATGCCCGGAGTGGCCGAAAGTGTGGCGACATCCTGTTGGGCATCGGTGGCAATCCAGCCGTGCGCCCGCTGCCGGATGGTTGTCTGTTCCGCGGCGTAGCCGAATCGCGGGAGGAATTCGACGTCGACGGTGCACGAACCACCGACGCATTGCACGATGCGATACAGCTCCACGTGCTTTCCCCGTGCCTGCGCGACCGGCATGAAATCGGTGATGATGAGCTCCGTCCGGCCGGCGCGGTGTATCGTCT
>CAMPKM010000505.1 GCA_946887155.1 uncultured Gemmatimonadota bacterium | reverse complement strand
CTACATCGCGACCGAGCCCGAGATCGCGCGCGTGCCGGTGATGATCGACAGCTCGAAGTGGAGCGTGCTCCAGGCCGGCCTCAAGTGCGTGCAGGGAAAGCCGGTCGTCAATTCGATCAGCCTGAAGGAAGGGGAAGAGGACTTTCTCAACAAGGCGAAGACCGTCCAGCGCTTCGGCGCGGGCGTCGTCGTGATGGCGTTCGACGAAGTCGGGCAGGCCGATACCATCCAGCGCAAGGTGGAGATCTGCCAGCGCGCCTACAAGCTGCTCGTCGAGCAGGTCGGCTTCGATCCAACCGACATCATCTTCGATCCGAACATTCTCGCGATCGCGACCGGCCTCGAGGAACACAACGACTACGCGGTGAACTTCATCGAGGCGACCCGGATCATCAAGGCGACGTGCCCGGGCGTGAAGATCAGCGGAGGCGTCAGCAATCTGTCGTTCTCGTTCCGCGGCAACGACGTGGTTCGCGAAGCGATCCACTCCGCCTTTCTCTATCACGCCATCAAGGCGGGCATGGACATGGGCATCGTCAACGCCGGCCAGCTGGTCGTCTACGAAGACATTCCGAAGGATCTGCTCGAGCACGTCGAAGACATCATCTTCAATCGTCGAGACGACGCGACCGAGCGGATGGTGCAGTTCGCCGACAGCGTGAAGGGGAGCGGGAAGAAGCGCGAGCTCGATCTCGCGTGGCGCGAGGCGCCGGTGGAGAAGCGGCTCGCCTACGCGCTCGTCCACGGCGTCGTGGACTTCGTCGAGGCGGACGTCGAGGAGGCGCGGCAGACGTATCCGAAGCCGCTCGACATCATCGAAGGTCCGCTGATGGACGGGATGAAGATCGTCGGCGACCTGTTCGGCGCCGGCAAGATGTTCCTTCCGCAGGTGGTGAAGTCGGCGCGCGTGATGAAGAAGGCGGTCGCCGTCCTGCTGCCGTACATGGAAGAGGAAAAGGAGCAGGCCCGTGCGGCGGCGCTCGCCGGTGGCCGGCAGGCGGCGGCGGATGTCGCGCGGCCGAAGATTTTGATGGCGACCGTCAAGGGTGACGTCCACGACATCGGCAAGAACATCGTCGGGGTCGTTCTGCAGTGCAACAACTACGACGTGGTGGACCTCGGCGTGATGGTGCCGGCCGCGAAGATCCTCGACGAGGCGGTCGCGCAGAAGGCCGACATCGTTGGCCTGTCGGGCCTCATCACGCCGTCGCTCGACGAGATGGTGTTCGTCGCGCGGGAGATGGAGCGCCGCGGCTTCACGATCCCGCTCCTGATCGGCGGCGCGACGACCAGCCCGCAGCACACCGCGGTGAAGATCTCGCACGAGTACCGCAACCCTGTCGTGCACGTGCTCGACGCGTCACGCGCGGTGGATGTTGCCGCGAATTTGCTCGGCGACAGGAAGCAGGAGTTCGATCGAGCGAACCGTGTGCAGCAGGAGGCCACGCGTCAGAAGTACGCGGGCCGCAAGGAGAAGCCGCTGCTGTCCATCGAGCAGGCGCGGAAGAACCGTCTGACCTACGACTGGGACAACCATGAGATCGCGTCCCCCTGGTTCACCGGCCGCCGCTATCTGGAGAATGTGGATCTCGCCGAGATCGCGAAGTTCATCGACTGGACGTTCTTCTTCACCGCCTGGGAGCTGAAGGGGCGTTACCCGGCGATTCTCGACCACCCGACATACGGCAGCGCGGCGCGCGAAGTCTACGACAACGCGCAGGCGCTGCTGACGCGGATCATCGATGGCAAGCTGCTGACCGCGAAGGGGGTGTATGCGTTCTGGCCCGCGAACACGTCCGGCGACGATGTCATCGTTTACAAGGACGACTCGCGCCGGGAGGAGCTGGTGCGACTTCCGATGCTTCGCCAGCAGGAGGTCATTGCCGACGGCCGCCCGAACCGGTCGCTCGCCGACTTCATCGCGCCGAAGGAATCGCTCGTCCCCGACTACATCGGCATGTTTGCCGTGACCGCCGGCCTCGGCGCCGAGGCGCTCGCGAAGCAGTTCGAGGCGGACCACGACGACTACAACGCGATCATGGTGAAGGCGATCGCCGACCGCCTCGCGGAGGCGTTTGCCGAGTATCTGCACGCCCAGGCGCGCAAGGACTGGGGTTATGAGAAGCAGACGCCGTCGAACGAGGAGCTCGTCGCCGAAAAGTACCGCGGCATCCGTCCCGCGTATGGGTACCCGGCATGCCCCGATCACAGCGAGAAGTTCAAGCTGTTCGATCTCCTGGACGCGCGCAAGATGGGGATCGACCTGACCGAGCACGGCGCGATGACCCCCGCCGCATCGGTCAGCGGCCTCTACTTCTCACATCCGGAAGCGAAGTACTTCAACGTGGGGCGGATCGATCGGGATCAGCTGGAGGATTACGCCCGGCGGAAGGGGCAGGCGCTGGAGGTGACCGAGCGCTGGCTCGCGTCGCAGCTGGCGTATGAGCCCGCGGAGTTCGGGGTGAAGTGCTGAGGGTGTGCGCGGCTCTGGACCACGTTATCGGCGTTTGAATCCCATCGACGGACGGGCGCCCACGGCCGTGTGCTTTGCCCGCATGTCCTCGATGTCGTGTGTCCACAGAGGTGCTTGTTCATCTTCCGGCCAGCTACGACACGTCCGGCAACGCCTATCCGGTGCTGTACCTGTTGGATGGCACGCCGGCGTCGCTGCTCGAGATGATCGCAATCACCACTCGCCTCCGGAACGACCGCAACGCTCCGGAGATGATCGTTGTCGCGATTGAGAATACAAATCGAAACCGCGACATGATGCCAGTGGTCGCCAAAGAC
>CAMPKM010000504.1 GCA_946887155.1 uncultured Gemmatimonadota bacterium | reverse complement strand
CCAGAGGAAGATTTCGGAGCGCGACGGATTGGCGGCGACGATGGTGGCGCCAAGTTCCGTGCCGTCAATGAGCACCGGCGTCGAGTTCTGGCTGATCGCCGTCCGCCAGAGCTCCAGGCCGGACTCGATGTCGAGTCCCGCGATGACCGTTGCACCGCCGTCGATGCGACCAACGGTGAAGAGCTCGCCCCTTCCATTGAGTACCGCGGGTCCGTGCGCGACCATCCGCGGCCCGCTTCGTCTGACGATGCCGCGCCAGTCGAGGTCCACGACAACGGCCCCTTCTTCGGTGCCTGCCACGAGCACACGTTGCTGATGGGTGTGCGTCGAGGGACCCGACGGATCGGCGCACGCGAGCGCGAACGCAGCCAGAAAAGGGAGACGCCTGAGCATGGACGGAAACTCGGGGGCTGCCATGAGCAACGGCAGTGGCCCGTGCGTCCCCTCGACCCAGGTGCTACGATCTTGCCATGCGGATCAATGGGGTCAGACTCGATTGAACAGGGCAGGCCGATCGGTGCATCTGTAGTCAGGCTTCAATCGAGTCTGACCCCCATTGATAGACACTTCAACTGATTTTCAATGACTTCCGGACTTGTTTCGCTAGCGATCCTGCTGAGTGCCGCGCAAGGCCAGAACACATCGGTCGTCGTGCGGGAAGGCACATCGATGTCGGTGGCGATTTCGCCCGACGGACGCTCGCTGGTGATCGACCTGCAGGGATCGATCTGGACATTGCCCTCGTCAGGCGGCGCGGCCCGGCAAGTGACCGACGCGTACAACGACGCGCGGCATCCGGCATTTTCGCCTGACGGCCGAAGCATCGCCTTCCAGGGGTATCGCGACGGCACCTATGACATCTGGGCCGTCTCGCCGGACGGATCGAACCAGCGCCAACTCACGCGTGGTCCATTCGATGATCGTGAGCCCGCATGGTCGCACGACGGCACGCGGGTCGCGTTCTCGTCTGATCGCGGGGAGTCGATCAGCGCCGGACAGACGCAGGCGGGTTCGGGCAATTACAACATCTGGGTGCTCGATATCCGGAGCAGTCAGCTCACACAGGTGACGCGTGATCGAGCCGACGATTTCATGCCGACGTGGTCGCCTGACGACAGGGAGATCGCGTTCATTTCGACGCGCGCAGGCGGGCAGTCGATCTGGGCGATCGCACTCGATAGTGGGAATGAGCGTCGCGTGTCCGCCGAAGGCATCCGTGCCGACGCACCGTCCTGGGGCCCCGGTGGCCAGATCGTGTATCACTCGACCGGCGGCAATGGCAGTCAGCTCGAACTGGACGGTCGTGGCCTGACCGGCGACGAAAACGCGTTCCCGTTCCGGGCATCGTGGGCGTCTCCAACCGAAATCGTGTACGTGAGCGACGGGAAGATCCGCCGCCGTTCCATCGCCGGCGGCGACTCTCGTACCGTCGAGTTCTCGGCCACCCTGCCCGTGATGGCAGCGGGAAGGATGCCGGATGCATTCGCGCTACGGCGTGTGCAGGAGCGCCAGCCACGTCCCGTGAAAGGCGTGATGTCCCCCTCGATTTCGCCGGATGGGCGATCGATTGCGTTCGCGGCGTTAGGCGACCTCTGGCTGATGCCCGTCGGCGGCAAACCCGAGAACATCACCACCGATCGCTTCCTCGACACAGAGCCGGCCTGGTCACCGGACGGTCGCTATCTCGCCTGGTCCACGGATCGCGGTGGCGATCTGCTCGACCTCTGGATCCGTGACATGACCAACGGGCAGGTTCGCCGCCTGACGAGTACGGAAGGCTCGGCGATGGGCGCCGCCTGGTCGCCTGACAGTCGTCGCATCGCGTTCCTCAACGTCGACGGGGTCTGGCGGCGAGCCAGCGTGAACGTGGTCGACGTGGCAAACGGCACCGTCACGGAGATCCATGGATCGCTCTTCGGGCCGGGGAGTCCGTCCTGGTCGCGCGATGGTCAGCGCGTCCTGATCGCGGCGCTCACACCGTACTCGGGACGTTTCCGCGAAGGGACCAACCAGATTCTCTCGCTGTCCGCGAGCGGCGGCGACTCCACCTGGTACACGCCCCTTCCGCACCGGTCGATCGATTCGCGCGTCGGCAATGGGCCGGTACTGTCCCCGGACGGGTCCGGCCTGGCCGTCGTGTACGAGGGACGGTTGTCCGTGATCCCCGTCTCGGCCGCCGGCGCCCCGACCGGTGCGCCCCGGCGCCTGACGAGTGAGATCGCGTACATGCCCACCTGGACCGGCGACTCGAAGTCGATCCTCTATCAGTCGAACGACAAATTGCGCCTGGTCGACGTAGCCACCGGCCGTTCGCGCGACGTTCCCTTCGACCTGACGTACACGAAGGCATTCCCGGCCGAGCGCTACGTGATCCACGCCGGCCGCCTCGTCGACATGAAGTCCGACGCGGCGCGCGAAAACATGGACGTCGTCATCAACGGCGGGTACATCGAGTCGGTCGAGCCCCACCGGGATGCGACGCATAACGGCGTCCGTGTGGTGGATGCCGGGGCCCGGACGGTCATGCCCGGCCTCATCGAATACCACTCTCACATGCAGAAGGACCTGGGTGAGGCCCACGAGCGAGCGGCTCTCGCGTTCGGCATCACCACCGTTCGCAGTCCGGGAAGCACGCCGTACGAGGGTGTGGAGGACCGTGAAGCCGTCGACGCCGGCGTCCGGATCGGCCCGCGCGTCATAGCCGCCGGCTACTTGATGGAATGGCAGCGCGTGTACTACAAAATGGCGGTCGCCATCGTCGACTCCACTCATCTCGAGATGGAACTGGCGCGA
>CAMPKM010000503.1 GCA_946887155.1 uncultured Gemmatimonadota bacterium | reverse complement strand
GCATGCCGACGCGCACGCAGCAGTCGGACCTGCTGGCGATCGCGTACCTGTCGCACGGTGACACGAAACACCTGATGCTCTTTCCGGCCAATCCGGAAGAGTGCTTCACCATGGCGCGCGACGCGTTCGACCTCGCCGAGCGATTCCAGACGCCGACGTTCGTGGTGATGGACCTGGACATCGGCATGAATGACTGGATGTGCAAGCGCCTGACCTGGGACGACACCTATCGGCCCGATCGCGGCAAGGTCCTCGATGCCGCGGCGTTGCAGAAGGTCGAGAAGTTCTATCGTTATGTCTCGATGAACGGCGACGGCGTGGCGGCGCGAACCCTGCCGGGCGTCGATCCCAAGGGTGCCTACTTCATCCGGGGATCGGGGCACACGAAGTACGGGACGTATACCGAAGATGCCGACGAGTACCGCGAGGTGATGGACCGGCTCGTCCGGAAGCTCGCGGCGGCGGCCGAACAGGTGCCGGCGCCCGAGATCATCACGCAGGACGGCGCCTCGGTCGGTATCATCACGATCGGCGGGTGCCGCGGCGCGGTACTGGAAGGACTCGACCGGCTGAAGGAGCAGGGCATGCCGTTCGACTACCTGCGTGTCCGCGGCTTCCCCTTCGGCACGCCGGTCCGCGAGTTTCTCGCGCGGCACGACCGGTACGTGGTGATCGAGCAGAACCGCGATGCCCAGCTCCGGTCGCTGCTCATCCTCGAAACCGGCATGGCGCCGGAGCGGCTGCTGTCGGTGCGGGAGTACGGCGGGCTCCCGTTAGGCACCAACCAGGTCGTCAACGGTATCCAGGGCGCGCTGCGCGGCACGGAGGTGATGGCATGACCTCGATCACGAAACCGAAAGTCCAGCACCCGTCGTCCACGCGGAACGCGCTCGGCCTCAGCCGCCGCGACTACGAAGGCAGCATGTCCACGTTATGCGCCGGTTGCGGGCACGATTCGGTGACCGCCGCGCTCGTCGATGCGTTCTGGCAGCTCGACATCGCCCCGCATCGAGTGGCCAAGCTGAGCGGCATCGGCTGCTCGTCCAAGACCACGGCGTATTTCATCAGCCAGGCGCACGGCTTCAACTCGGTACACGGGCGCATGCCCGCCGTCGCCACCGGCGCCAACGCCGCCAACCGCGAGCTGTATTACATCGGCGTCTCCGGCGACGGCGACTCGCTCTCCATCGGCCTGGGACAGATGTGCCACGCCATCCGGCGCAACCTCACCATGTTGTACGTGCTGGAGAACAACGGCGTCTACGGCCTGACCAAGGGCCAGTTTTCGGCGTCGGCCGACATCGGCTCGAAGTCGAAGAAAGGAGAGGCCAACGTCCAGCAGCCGATCGATCCGGTGCTGCTGGCGCTTACGTTAGGCGCGTCGTTCGTGGCCCGCAGTTTCTCCGGCGACAAGGCCCAGCTCGTGCCCATCCTCAAGGCGGGGTTGATGCACCGCGGGTTCGCGCTGGTCGACATCATCTCGCCCTGCGTCACCTTCAACGACCACGAGGGGTCGACGAAGAGCTACCTCTACACGCGCCAGCACTACGACGAAGTGGCGCCCGTCGACTTCGTCCCACTGCGCCGGGAAATCGCTACCACCGAATCGCCCGCCGACAGCGTGCGATCCGTGACGATGCACGATGGGAGCGCGGTGCACTTCCGCACGCTGGCCGAGGATTACGACCCGACGGATCGCGAGGCGGCGTATCGTTATGTGCGGCACGCGCACGAACGCGGCGAGGTGGCAACGGGCCTGCTCTACCTCGACCGCGGGAGCCCGGACATGCATGAGATCAATGGGACGATCGATCCGGCCTTGGCGAGCCTTCCCCATGAATCGCTATGCCCGGGGAATGCAAAGCTGCAGGAGTTGATGGACGAGTATCGGTAACGCGGGGATTCTCCCCTGTGGTGTGGAGCCGCGCGACGTCGCACCTTCGCCGTCGTGGCGATCCTGCTGCAGACCTTCGGCTGGCCTGCTTCATACCAGCGCGCCGCGCGATGCTCGCCGATCCGACCGAAGCGCTTCGTGCCGATTGAAGCCACTTGTGCGAAGCGGGCTCAGCATGCACAGGAGGACGCTCTGAGACGCTGAAAACTTTGCGGTGCCTACGCGCCGATCTTACCATTCCTCGTTACATCGAGCGAAAGGTCTTGAAACCCGCCCACACGATGCGAGAGCCAGCCGGCGCAACAGCGCCGACGGATGTCACGATGGCCGCTGAGCCTGCAATGAACGAACTCATTGCGAATGCACCGATGACGCACGGGGCAACTCACAATCATATCGTTGATTTCTACGCGGATCACGATCGCCTGGCCGCTCGTGTTGCGGATTACGTGTTTGAAGGAGTGCAGGCCGGCGATCGAATACTGGTCATCGCCACGCGCGAACACTGGAACGCCATCGCGGCGGACCTGATCACGCGGGGCCTCGATGTGACCGGCCTGCGTGACGCCCACCGGGTCACTACCCTGGATGCGCACGATACGCTGGCGGCATTCATGACGAACGGAATGCCTGACGCCGATCGTTTCGACGCCACAGTCGGGAACGCGGTTGCCCAATGCAGGCAAACGCTGGAGCCGCCGGCCCGCCTGCGCGCGTGGGGCGAAATGGTCGATGTCTTGTGGCGCGAGGGGGCCAGCGCCGCGGCCGTGCGGCTCGAGGAGCTCTGGAACCAGCTCATGAGCCGTCATGAGTTCACGTTGCTCTGCACGTGCGGCGTCGAAGGATTTTCGGACAACCCGGCACTGGTAGAGCGGGTCTTCGCCTCCCATTCGGAGGTTGGACT
>CAMPKM010000502.1 GCA_946887155.1 uncultured Gemmatimonadota bacterium | reverse complement strand
CAGGAATTCGGTGTGGACTTCACGGAGCCCTATCGGGTCCGGGGGATCGCGCTCGGCCTCGAGCGCCGGTCAGGACGCGTCCTCTCGTCCTTGACCGTCGCCCGCGAATGGGCGGAGCCCCTTTCCGTTGAAGCGTCGCCATCGAGAGGCGCGTTCCGACCCGTCCCCGCCGTTCGGGAGGAAGCCGGTTGGCGCGCCGAAGAAACGATCACGATGGCTCCGCGTCCATGGTTAGGCGGGGCGCTGGGTTTCGGGATGGCGTTGCGGCTGAGGAAAATGGACGACCGGTCCGGGATTCGGGCGCGTCTTTCCGGTCAGCTCGACTACGAGCGAGTGATGGGCAACTGGACCATCGTATCATCGACGTTCATGGGGAGATCGGAAACGGGGCTTACCCAGGACCTGCTGCGCGCCGGCGGGCCGGTCAGCGCGCCTGGCTATCGCGCTCACGAGTTCTCGTCCCCGACGCTTCTGACGCAACGAATCGAGGGGCGAGTCCCGGTTCCCTCGCCATCATTCCCCATCGGGCGTTGGGGAAGGTCTCCGGGAACGGCTACCCTGGCGCCTTACGCCTCGCTGCTGGTCCTCGAATCCACAGGCAACGGTGGACGATCCGTGACGGCCGGCTACCCGTCGGCCGGGTTGGGGCTCCTCCTGTTCTTTGATCTCGTCAGGCTGGACGTCGCCAAGGGAATTCGTAACGGACGCTGGACCTTCGGCGTCGATATCAGCCGGGACCTGTGGCGTATTCTGTGATACCCATCATCCGGTTTGTGACAGGCAGCTTTGCCGGACGTGCCGGCACGGTTAGTTTCGACCAATTCACCACAACCAGGCAGGCTTACACTGGCTGGAACTGATCGACCCATCCGGGATGATTGGCTGCTCCCGACGCTGCAGGCGCTCGTTGACGCAACGAGCCTCACGCAGCTGATCCAGGAGTCCCCGGAGAGTCTCTGGGAAGCAGCTGTTTCAAAGGGCCTGACGAGTGACGACGACATCCTGGCCGCGCTCGCCGCGCGCTTCCGGATGCCGATCGCGGAACTCGATGGTGTCGACGCCGCCGCCATCGCGGCGGTGCCGGAAGCGCTCGCCCGGAAATACCGCATCCTCCCGCTGCGCGCGTCGAATTCGACGATCGACATCGCGACCGCCGATCCGCACGACCTCGACTGCGAGCGCGCGATCGGATTCGCGACCGGACGCACGGTGCGCATGAACCTCGCTGCGCCGCAGCGTATCTCGGACCGGACCACCGAGGTGTATCGGCCGGAAACTTCGGTTGAGAAGCTCCTCGAGGGCATGTCGCAATACGACGTCACGCTCGAGGAGAGCTCGATCGAGGATGTCGACATCGCGGCCAGCAAGGCGTCGGAACGGCCGATCATCAAGCTGGTCGACCACATCGTTGCTGAGGGCATTCAGCTCCGCGCGTCTGACATTCACCTCGAGGCACAGGAAGGCGGCATCGTTGTCAACTACCGCATCGATGGCGTGCTTCGCCAGGCCATGATGCTGCCCCGGGCCGTCGGGATTCCGCTGGTGTCGCGCGTGAAGATCATGGCGGAACTCGACATTGCCGATCGCTTGCGGCCTCAGGACGGCCGCGCGCGCGTCAACGTGAACGGCGTGCGCGTGGACCTCCGTGTGTCGACACTGCCTGCATCCACGGGCGAAAAGGTCGTCATTCGTATTCTCGACAGCCGGTCAACCGTCCTGACCATGGACGGACTTGGCATGGCGCCTCGCGAGCAGGAACGCCTGCACAGCCTGCTCAATCTCCGTGAAGGTATCGTGCTCGTTACGGGCCCGACGGGCTCCGGCAAGACGACGACGCTGTATTCGGGCCTGAAGACCATCCAGCAACGCGGCGTCAACATCGTCACGGTCGAAGATCCCGTCGAATACAAGATGAACGGGATCGTGCAGGTCCAGGTGAATGAGAAGGCTGGCCTGACATTTGCCGCCGCCCTGCGTTCCATCCTGCGGCAGGACCCCGACGTCGTGCTCGTTGGTGAAATCCGCGACAAGGAAACGGCGACGATTGCGACGCAGGCCTCGCTGACCGGTCACCTCGTGCTGTCGACATTGCACACGATCGATGCCGCGAGTGCCGTGGCGCGCCTCATCGATATCGGCATCGAACCGTTCAAGATTGCCGCCGCGCTCAAGGGTGCCATCGCGCAGCGGCTGCTGCGGCGCTTGTGCACGCATTGCCGCGCTCCCATGACCGCCGAACCGGCGCCGCGCCTGAAGCGATGGTTCCCGAACAACCAGGGGTTGTTGAAGGCCGTCGGCTGTGCCGAGTGCGCCAATACCGGCTATCGCGGCCGTCTGGCGATCATGGAAATTCTCGTCTCGGACGCCGACGTTGAGCGCCGCATCGGTGAAGCAGCTTCCACAGAGGACATTTCGGAAGCGGCCCGTCGCGGGGGCATGCGCACGATGTGGGAGTCGGGCGTCGACCACGTCGTGTCCGGCGAAACCGACATCGAGGAACTCCTGCGCGTCCTCGAGGTTCCGGAATCAAGCGAGAAGGCCGCGGCACGCTCCGCTCGGTCGGCGCAGCGATCGTCAGGCGCCGTGCGGGCGCCCACGCCACCCGCTACGCCGGCACAGAAACGGAGCGCCACGTTCCTCCCGGATGAAGTTCTGGAACTGGTCGACGACGTTGGTGGCGGCGCGAAGAAGGGCGGCCGACAGACCGTCCTGCTGGTCGAAGACGAGGATGCGCTCCGGCTCGTGCTCCGCGACCTGCTGGAACGGGAGGGCTACTCCGTCATCGAAGCCCGCGACGGGGTTCAGGCGCTCGA
>CAMPKM010000501.1 GCA_946887155.1 uncultured Gemmatimonadota bacterium | reverse complement strand
CATTTGCCCCCTGCCCCGTCTTCTATTCACACTCCCATCGCCTTGATGACCACTCGCTTCGACCGCTGGCCATCCCACTCGCCGTAGAACACCCGCTGCCACGGTCCGAAATCGAGCTTTCCACCGGTGACAGGCACGATCACTTCGTGGCCAACCGTTAGGCTGCGCAGGTGCGCGGCGGCGTTGTCTTCGCCGGTGCCGCGGTTGTGGCGGTAGTGGTCGGGATCCCAGGGCGCTATCTGACCCTCGAGCCAGTCGAGGATGTCCTGCCAGAGTCCCGACTCGTGATCATTCACGAAGACGCTGGCCGAGATGTGCATCGCCGACACCAGGACGAAGCCTTCGCTGATGTTGGCGGCGGCACGACACTTCTCGACCTCATCGGTGATGTCGATGATTTCCTGACGCTTCTTCGTCTTGAAGGTGAGGTACATCGTATGAGTCTTCATGGCCTTCGAGGTCAGAGCTCAAACAGGGTCGAAGCAACGTTCACAGGATAAACAGGGGAGATTCGGCAGGGCCGCGGTCTGCCGCTTTGTGCTGTGCGCTTTCAACTTATCACCGATGCTGACGTCGCTCGCGTTTCGGTCGCGCCTCCTGATCGTTCTCGCTGCGCTGGCGCTGGTGCCGGCGATTGCGGTGACCGTTGCGTGGTCGCTCGGAGTCGGACAGGCGCTGCCACTGATTGGCGAATCGGCGGCGTGGGAACGCGTCGCCGCGACCGGATCTCGCGCGATCGAAGCAATGCGTGGCGGGGAACTGACGCCGGAACAGCGGGCTGCGATCCAGAATCACGAGAGGGAACTCAGCCAGTCGCTGACGCAGGCGCGCCGTCTCGAGTTTCTGGTCGACCGCTTCGTGCCGCTGATGGCCGCGATCGCCATCATCGGCCTGCTGCTTCTCGCACTGATCGTGTCGAAAGTGGCCGGCCACCTGAGCCGTCAACTGAGCCGCCCATTGAACGAACTGGTCGGCTGGACGGAGCGCATCGCACAGGGACAGACCCTGCCTGACGAGCCGGCGGCACGCGGCGCGCCGGAATTCGAGACACTGCGACAGCGGATGCGTACGATGTCGGACGACCTGGCCCGGGGTCGCTCGCGGGAGCTCGAAGCGGAACGGTTGCGCGCCTTCCGGGAAAGCGCCCGGCGTTTCGCGCACGAGGTCAAGAATCCCTTGACGCCCATGCAATTCGCGCTGGCGCGACTGGAACGAGAAGCGCCACCCGCCCTTGGTGATGTCGTCGAGGTGCTGCGGACCGAAACGAACCGGCTGGATCACATCTCACGCGCGTTTGCGCAGTTTGGCCGGCTGCCGGAAGGACCCGTTTCGGACGTCGACGTCGGCGAAATGGTGCGTTATGCAACGCGGGCCACGATCCCCCCGGACATCGCGGTGGAAGTCTCGGTGAACCCGGAGGATGTGATGGTCAGGGGTCACCACGACGCGCTGCAGCGGGCTCTTTCGAACGTGCTGCTCAACGCTGCCGACGCGAGCGGGCCCGGGGGGCGAATCGAAGTCGGGGTCGGCCTGACCCGGATGTCGGAGGCCGATGCAGTGGAAATCCAGGTGCGGGACAGCGGCCCGGGAATCCCTGAGGACCGAATCAAAACCATCTGGGAGCCGTATATGACTACCAAGCCGGGAGGAACCGGTCTTGGGTTGGCTATCGCGCGTCAGGCGATCCTGGCGCATGATGGAAGCATCGACATTACGTGCCCGCCGGGTGGCGGTACGGTCGTAAGATTCGTTGTTCCCACCCAGCGGCCTTCGGTCTGAACCCACCACCAAGCTCGAGTGAACGAAGACATCGTAATTCCCATAGCAGGCATGATCATGACGGTCGTGTTGTTCATCGGATTTCCGCTCGTGATCGTTCAGGCTCGGAAGATGTGGAAACGGGATTCATCGGCGGGCGCGGGAGATGGCATGTCCGATCATCGGCTGGAGCGGATCGAACAGGCGATCGACGCGATGGCGGTCGAGGTCGAGCGCATCGCCGAGAGTCAGCGATTCATGACGAAGCTTCTTGCTGACCGCGGTACCGAGCGGGCCAGCATTTCGTCGCACTCCCGACACGAGGCCTGACCATGTCGCCGTTCGACGTCGCCGTCGCCGCCATCGTATTTGGTACCGTCAGCACCACCGTCATTTCGCTGGCGAAAATGCGAATGCGCTCCAGGCAAGAGAATGATCCTCAGGTCGAGGGCCGACTCGAGCGCATCGAACTAGCCGTCGATGCCATCGCGATAGAAGTTGAGCGCATGGCGGAATCACAGCGCTTCACGACTCGCCTGCTGGCAGAGCGGTTGCCCACACCGGAGGCGCTGCCGGGCGCCGAGCGAGGACGGATATGACAACGAATCAGGGAACACCGGCCCCGCCGGCCCCACCCCAGGTCCGGATCGATGGCGACGAGATTTCGCGCCGCATCAACGAGGCCATCAACCAGGCGCTGAGTCAGTCTCAGGACGGCCAGGAACAGAACGCGCGGGAAAGCATCCAGGAGGCGGTGGCGGACATTCGCGCCGAGGTCGAGGCGGCGCGCGCGCAGGGCCGCACCGTCACCATTCAGCCGCGGTTCGACGCGGACAACATCATTCCGCGTGAGGCGGTTGATATCTCGATCGCGTTCTTCGTGATGGTGGGATTCATCATCGTCGGGTTGCCTCTCGCTCGCGCGTTTGCGCGCCGGATGGATCGACGCGGCGAACCCGCTCCCGCATCCGAACTGGCTCCACGCCTGGACCGCATCGAACAGGCCGTCGAGGCGATCGCCATCGAAGTCGAGCGGGTGTCCGAAGGCCAGCGGTACACGACCAAGGCCATTGCCGACC
>CAMPKM010000500.1 GCA_946887155.1 uncultured Gemmatimonadota bacterium | reverse complement strand
ACACCACTCGACTAGTCGTCGGCAGCGTCAATGTGTATAAGAGACAGGATAAAACCGATCAATCCCGATAAAAAAACCAAGAGAACCGAGTCAGCGCGGATCATGCGAATCGGCGCGGATTTGCTCCGTGCCTGAGGCGCGCGTGCATCGCAGAATCTGTGCACCGGAGAGATTGTGACTCTTAAAACAGATCCTGATCCCGTCGAGGTGAGAGATGCCGTTCTCGCGGGCATCGCGTCCCTGAATGACGCGAAGGAAGCGGCGGCGGCTTGTCGCGCGTGCCGGCTCTGGTTGCGTGGCACGCAAACCGTGTTTGGCGAGGGTCGCGAACGGGCGCGCCTGCTCTTCGTCGGGGAGCAACCTGGTGACCGCGAGGACATCGCCGGGCGACCGTTCGTTGGGCCGGCGGGACGAGTGCTGGATGAAGCACTCGACGCTGCTGGCATCGATCGGCGCACGGTCTACCTCACCAACGTGGTCAAGCACTTCAGTTGGGAAGCGCGCGGTAAGCGCAGGATCCACAAAAAGCCGAGGGCCGATGAGATTCGCGCCTGCCGTCCCTGGCTGGAGGCGGAACTCGCCGGCGTTTCACCAGAGCTGACGGTTTGCCCGGGCGCGACGGCTGCACAAGCCATCCTCGGCGCCAACTTCAGGGTCACACAGCACCGGGCTGAATTGCTCACGTCGCCCATCACTCCGCGGGTGATGGCGACCGTGCATCCGTCTTCCATCATTCGCATTACCGATTCCGAAGGGCGACGCGCCGAAATGGAGCGCTTTGTGGAAGACCTCCGGGTTGCCGCTTCCCACCTGAACGCAAAGTCGAAGTAAGTTCTCCGGATGGAAAAGCCCATCAGAAGCCTGCATCACGTCACGGCAACCGTGAGCGATGCACAGGAAGACCTGGACTTCTACACCGGTCTCCTCGGCCAGCGGCTCGTCAAGAAGACCGTGAACTTCGACAACACGCGCGTCTACCATTTCTACTACGGAAATGAGCGCGGCACACCGGGAACGATCATGACGACGTTTCCCTACGGTCACCTCGGCGTCAGGCAGGGAACGCACGGCACCGGACAGATCACCGAGACTTCGTTCTCTGTTCCGGCCGAATCGCTTTCCTGGTGGCACGAACGGTTGGCCTATGCCGGCGTGGACTTCACGGGGGAAAGCACCGGGTATGGCGAGGACGCGATCCGCTTCACCGATCCGTCGGGGCTGACGATACGCCTCATCGGCACCAGCGACGACGCACGCGATCCGTGGCGCAAGCAGGACATCGGCGAAGGCCAGGCCGTGCGCGGCATTCACAGCGTGACGCTGACGGTACCGGACCCGAAGCAGACGCTCGCGTTCATGAACGACATGATGGACGCGTCCGTCGTCGGCGAGCGGGAAGGCGCCATGCGCGTGTCGGTCAACGGCGACCGGCCGGGCCGGCTCGTCGAGCTGGTGCAGGGTGGGGACGTGGCCGGAATCAACGGCCTCGGCACCGTGCATCACGTGGCTTTTGCCGTCGATGATCCCGACCAGCAGTTGTCCCTGCGACAGGAACTGGTGAACCGTGGCATTCATGTCACCGAGGTGTTGGACCGCCAGTATTTCCGCTCGATTTATTTCCGTGAGCCGGGCGGCGTCCTGTTCGAGGTGGCCACGATTCCCCCCGGCTTTACCGCCGACGAAACCGTGGCGGACCTGGGCACTTCGCTCAAGCTTCCGCCGTGGGAGGAGCCCAAGCGCAACATCATCGAGGCGATCCTGCCGGCGGTGAAAGCGTCATGACGCCGGCTGCGGGGCCGCATGGCGGCCAACCGGTTTTGCAGGCGGGTGCGGCACTCGAGCGGGCACGCGCGGCCGTCATCATGGTGCATGGCCGGGGTGCCGGGCCGGCGAACATCCTGGACCTCGTCCGGGTGATGGGCCATCCCGAGGCGGCGTACCTGGCGCCGGCGGCAAACGGTGGCACCTGGTATCCGAAGAGCTTCATGGCGCCGACGGCCGAGAACGAGCCCGGCATCTCGTCAGGGATCCAGGTCATTCACAGCCTCATCGACCTGGTCGGCACCCATGGCATTTCCACCGAACGCATCATGCTGCTCGGATTCTCCCAGGGCGCGTGCCTGACGAGTACCGCGGCACTGCGACGTCCCGACCGGTACGGCGGTATCATCGTATTTTCCGGAGGCCTCATCGGCCCGCCGGGAACCGCGTGGAATGAAGGCGGCAGTTTCCAGTCCACGCCGGTGTTCTTCGGCTGCAGCAATGTGGACCCGCACGTGCCGGAAACCCGCGTACGGGAGAGCGCCGCCGTGTTCGAGCGGATGGAGGCGGACGTGACGACGCGGATCTACCCGGGCATGGGCCATCTCGTCAACGACGATGAAGCGTCCTTCGCGAGGGATCTGCTGGCGGCCATGGTCGCATGAACTTCGCCTACGACACGCACGAGGTGCGGGTGGTGTTCGGCGCGGGATCGCTGACGTCACTGCCTGACGAGCTGGAACGCTGCGGACTGCGGAAGGTCATGCTGCTCACGACCCCGCGCCGGTCGCCGGACCGGGACAACGTCCTCACGCTGTTAGGCGCGCGCATGGCGGGGGAGTTCGCCGGCGCCAGGCTGCACGTTCCGCTGGAGGTCGTGGCCGAAGCGCGCGCCGCGCTCGATCATTCCGGTCCCGAGGCATTGCTGGCATTCGGTGGCGGCTCGGCCATCGGCCTCGGAAAGGCGCTGGCCTTCGAGACCGGACTCCCGCTGGCGGCGATCGCGACGACGTACTCCGGTTCGGAAATGACGGCCGTCTGGGGGAACAGCGACGGTCGCATGAAGCGAACGTTCCGGAACAGCAA
>CAMPKM010000499.1 GCA_946887155.1 uncultured Gemmatimonadota bacterium | reverse complement strand
CCCGCATGGGCCGCCATCGCGATCGCCTCGAGCAGTCCGCGCGTGTAGGGGTGCCGCGGATTCCGGAATATTTCCGTCACCGGGGCCCGCTCGACGATCTGGCCGCCGTACATAACGAGTACGCGCGACGTCACTTCGGCCACGACCCCCAGGTCGTGCGTGATCAGGAGCACCGCGAGCCCGAGGCGCTGCTGCAACCCGGCCAGCAATTCGAGGATCTGCGCCTGGATGGTGACATCGAGCGCGGTCGTCGGCTCGTCGGCGATCAGCAACGACGGGTTCATGACGAGCGCCATGGCGATCAGCACACGCTGGCGCATGCCGCCCGAGAGCTGGTGCGGGTAACTCTTCGCCCGTTCGCGCGGTTCCGGGATACCGACGAGGTTGAGCATCTCCACGGCGCGTTCCCAGGCTGCCTTACGAGTGACGTCCGAATGTACCCGCGCCACTTCGGCCACCTGGTCGCCGATGGTAAAGACCGGGTTGAGTGCGGTCATCGGTTCCTGGAAGACCATGGCGATGCGGTTGCCGCGAATCCGGCGGATGCCTTCGTCGTCGAGGGACAGCAGGTCCCGGCCCTCGAACTCGATCTTCGATCCGCTCTCGATACGGCCCGGCCGATCGATCAGCCTGAGGAGCGAGAGCGCCGTGACGGATTTTCCACAGCCGGATTCACCGACCATGCCGACCGTTTCGCCGGCACGAATCTCGAACGAGACGCCATCGACCGCGCGGGCGATCGAACCGCCGACATGGAAGTAGGTGCGCAGATCCTGCACGCGCAGCAGCGGCTCGCCGGCACCGGGCCGGCCGGGCGTGGTCATGGGTCGTGAAGCTGCGTTGCTCCCAACGCGCTGCGCAAGCGGTCGCCGAGCACATTGACCGCCAGCACCGTGGTGGCCAGCGCCATTCCCGGGAACACCGACATCCACCATGCTGTGGAAAGCACTTCCCGCCCGTCACGGATGAGACTTCCCCAACTGGCGGCCGGCGAGGCAACACCATATCCGAGGAACGCCAGTCCAGCCTCGATGACGATGACCTGACCGACGCCGAGCGTGGCCGCCACGAACATGGGCGTCATCGCATGCGGCAGGACATGCCTGACGAGAACGCGGACGGGTGAGGCCCCGGTGGCTCGTGCCGCGTGGACAAAGTCGCACTCGCGCGTGGCCCGGACCTCGGCTCGAATGAGGCGGCTGCCGCCGAACCATCCGGTGAGGCCAAGCAGGAGCACGATGGCCGGCGTGGACAGCGTCCCCCAGAGCGCCACGATCCCGAGCAGGAGCAGGATGCGCGGGATCGCGAGGCCGGCGTCGACGACGTGCATCAGCGCGCGGTCGACCCAGCCGCCGACAAACCCGGCGACGGCGCCCCAGGCCGTCCCGACCACCATGGCGACGATGACGGCCAGGAATGAGACGCCTAACGAAATGCGGGCGCCATAGAGGAGCCGCGAGAGCAGGTCGCGGCTGAGCGGGTCCGTCCCGAGCCAGTTCGTGGCAGACGGCGGCTGCGCCCGGGCGGCGGCGTCGAGGATCTGCGTCGGGTCGTACGGCGCGATCCACGGCGCCAGGATGGCCGCGAGCGCAACGAGCAGCAGGATCGTGGCCGCGATGGCCGCCGCCGGGTCACCCCGGAGGATCCCGGCCAGCCGGCCCGGCGCCCACGGCGCCAGCGGTGCCGGCGGGACGTCGGCGAACGCCACCACGGAGCCGGGAGTCGCGTTAGGCATCGCGTTGCCGGGGATCGGCGGCGGCGCTGGCCAGGTCGGCGAGGATGGCGCCGAGCACGACGAGGGTACTGGAGAACAGCACGATCGCGAGGACGAGTGGGTAATCGCTGTCGGACACTGCCTGCACCGCGAGCGATCCCATCCCCTGCCAGGCGAACGTCGATTCGATGAACACCGCGCCGCCAAGGAGCGCGGGCACCGCCAGTCCGGCCAGCGTGATGGTCGGGAGCAGCGCGTTTCGCAGTGCGTGCCTGAACACCAGCTTCCCTTCGGGGACGCCCTTGGCGCGCGCCGTACGCAGCCACGTACTCGGCAACACGTCGATGAGCGCGGCGCGTTGATACCGCGAGACGGTAGCCGCCACGAGCAATGCCAGCGTGCCGGCGGGGAGGATGAGGTGCCGGGCGACATCGAGCGCCCGCGTGGTGAATGGCGCCGATGCGCTGAGCGTCGGCGTCATGAAACCGGACACCGGGAACAGGCGCCACGTGCCGGCGAAGATCAGGACCGCCAGCAATGCCAGCCAGAAGTCAGGCAGCGACGCCACGAGCACTGACGCGCTTCCCGTCAGTCTGTCGAACCATCCGCCGGCGCGCCGTCCCTGGAGCGTGCCGAGGACCGTTCCGGCTACGAAGCCGATGACGAGGGCCGTTCCCATCAGCAGCATGGTGCGGGGGATGGCATCGGCGAGCACCGACGCGACCGGACGCTGATACGTGAAGGAGTCGCCGAGATTGCCTGACGCGACGCTGGACAGGAACCGGCCGTACTGCGCGGCCAGGGGTTGGTTTAACCCGTACCGCTCTCGCCATGCCGCGCGCAGCTCGGGCGTGCTGCGCGGGTCCTCCAGCATCCCGGCAAATGGCTCACCGGGGGCAGCGTGGATCAGGAAGAACGTGAGCGTCGTCGTGAGCCAGACGATGATCAGTCCCTGCGCCAGCCGCCTGAAGAGGATGAAGGCCATGTGGACGCCAAGATACAACACCGAATGCAGAATGCAGAATGCGCAGTGCAGATTGCAGGATGGCGAATCGTGAGGCGGCGTGGCGGACCCTGATCACCGAACCCATGACCGGGGCGGCGAACATGGCGCTCGACCATGCGCTGATGGACCGGGCCCGGCGGAC
>CAMPKM010000498.1 GCA_946887155.1 uncultured Gemmatimonadota bacterium | reverse complement strand
CACCTGCTGCCGGGTGACGGACTGCACGTCGACGACCGGCGCCTCGCCGGTAACGGTCACGGTTTCCTCGAGCGCGCCGACGCGCATGTCGGCGTTCACCACGAACGTCGCGGCGCCCGACAGCTCGACCCCCTCGCGCCGCACGGTGTTGAAGCCGGCGAGGGTGAAGGTGATGGTGTAGGCACCCGGGCGCAGGTCGACGATCCGGTACTGCACCGCACCAGCCGCAACCGCCCGCGCCGGAATGCTCAACGAGAGCGGACCGGCGAAGAATTCAGGGAAGATGGTGACGACGGTGATCAACATGATCAGACGAGGCCTTCCGGGGGATCGATCACCAGGCGTTTCCCATCGAGATCCACTTCACTCACGAACTGGTAGGGCACCATGAACGTCCCGGCACCCGGACGCTCGACCTCGATCATCACGTCATGCCGGAGTTCGTAATAGGCGACAACCCGTCCGATGGTCGCGGCGCTGGCATCTGCCACCGTCAATCCGATGAGGTCGTGCAGGTAGAACTCGTCCGCGCCAGGCTCGGGCAGTTCAGCACGAGGCGCGAGAAGGTGGCGGTTACGCCATCGGTCAGCCTCATCGCGGTCGGCAATCGCATCGAGCTGGACGCGGAAGCCACCCTGAAACGGCTCGGCCATTTCCACCCGGAGCCGCTTTTCCGGCGAGGCCGGGTCGCCCTTCACCGTTCCGGCAATGAATTCACGTCCGGGGACAAATACCTCGCCGGCCGAAGCCGTCATCGGTTCGACGACGACGACTCCCTTGACTCCGTGAGAACGCCGGATGCGGCCGACGACGACCAGGTCAGCGCCCGGATCTGCGGTGTCGGACATGAAGCCGCGAGTGAGCTCAGAAGCCAGGCAAGGTGCGGCCCTGATCCCTGTCCCCTGAGCTCGGAACCCGGTTACTCCTTGTCTTCGCCGGAGACCGGAACCGCCGCCGACTGGAGCTTCTTCGCGAGCCGGGCCTCATGTCGCGCCTTGAGGATGCCGGCGCGCCGCAGGAGCGAGCGGACGGTGTCCGACGGCAGGGCGCCGTGGTCGAGCCAGTGGTTGGCACGCTCCGCCTGCACCTCGAGGCTGTTCTCTGCCTGACGAGGATGGTAATGGCCGATGATCTCGACGAAGCGCCCATCGCGGGGGCTCGTGCTGTCGGCGACGACGATGCGATAGTGCGGCTGCTTCTTGCGGCCGACACGGCGGAGACGAATTCGAACGGCCATTGCGGTATCCTCATTCAGGTTGTCCTGCACTGCTCCGGGCTCATCGCGCGGCCGGCATTTCCGGTGCGCACCCGACTCGTGAATCGTGAATCGTGAGGTCGTGAGATCGCGTCCTCGCGTCCTCACGTCCTCACGTCTTCCCTACCTCATCATCCCCGGCGGCAGCCCCCATCCCCTGCCGCCGCCGGTGTTCGTTGCCTTCTTCATCATCTTCTGCATCTCCTTGAACTGATCAAGGAGCTTGTTCACTTCATGAACCGGACGACCGGCGCCCTTGGCGATCCGGGCGCGGCGTGAGCCGTTGATGATGCCGGGTGTCTTCCGTTCCTCGGGCGTCATCGACAGCACGATGGCTTCCACGTGCCTCAGGCGCTTCGGGTCGGAATTCACCTGCTTCAGCATCTTGGCGTTCACGCCCGGGAGCATCTTCAGCAGCCCCTCGAGCGGTCCGAGCTTCTGCATCTGCTTCATCGCGGACAGGAAGTCCTGCAGGTCGACCCCTTCCTTCCGCACTTTCTTCTCGAGCTTCTTTGCCTCGGCGGCGTCGAATGCTTCCTGCGCTTTCTCGACGAGCGACACGATGTCGCCCATCTGCAGGATGCGGCCGGCCATGCGCTCCGGATGAAACTCCTCGAGCGCGTCCGGCTTCTCGCCGACACCCACGTACTTGATGGGCTTCTTCGTGACGCCGTAGATCGACAGGGCCGCGCCGCCGCGCGCGTCGCCGTCCATCTTGGTCAGGATCACGCCGGTGATGCCTAACGCGTCGTTGAACCCCTGGGCGATCCGCACGGCGTCCTGGCCGGTCATGCCGTCGGCGACGAGCAGGATCTCGTCCGGATGCACCGCATCGCGCAGCCTGACGAGTTCGGCCATCATGTCCTCGTCGATCTGCAGCCGGCCGGCGGTATCGAGCAGGACGACGCGGTCGCGGGCCCGGCGGCTCTCCTCGATGCCGGCGCGCGCGATCTTCACGACATCCTTCGTGGTGCGGTCGGCATGGACCGGCACTTCCAGTTGCGTGCCGAGCGTCTCGAGCTGGTCGATGGCGGCCGGACGATAAACGTCAGCGGCCACGAGGCGCGCCGGCCGCCCTTCACTCTTGAGTCGGCGCGCCAGCTTAGCGGCGGTCGTCGTCTTGCCCGAACCCTGGAGGCCGACCAGCATGATCACGGTCGGCGGCACGCTGTTGAACGTCAGGCCTTCGCGACGTTCGCCGAGCATCGTGGTCAGCTCGTCGTGCACGATCTTCACGAGCTGCTGGGCCGGCGCCACGGTCTTGATCGCGGCTATGCCGGCGGCTTTCTGTTCAACGCGTTCGAGAAACTCGCGCGTCAGCTGGAAGCTGACGTCAGCCTCCAGGAGCACTCGCCGCATTTCACGAAGCCCGTCCTTGATGTCGCTGTCCGTAAGGACGCCGCGACCACGGATCTTCGAAAAAACACCGGAAACCTTCTCGGAAAGTTCGTCAAACATGAGCCCATGAAGTTAGCGAGGCCCATGGTTAGGGGGAATTGGGAACCGTGAGGCCGTGAGGCCGTGAGGGCGTGAGGGCGTGAGGGCGTGAGGGCGTGAGGGCGTGAGGTCGTGAGGGCGTGAGGGCGTGAAGTTGCGCGGTCGCTGTCGTTCT
>CAMPKM010000497.1 GCA_946887155.1 uncultured Gemmatimonadota bacterium | reverse complement strand
GAAGTGGCACCCCGAGCGTTGCGCTTCGATCACCGCGAAAAATCCTGACGGCTGAAGGATCACGCCGGGAATGACTTCCTTGAGCGCGGCGGCGCGAGCGTCGGCCTGGCTGACGCCGGACTTTCGCGCCTCGGGCCCGACGATCGACCGGCCGAACGCGTAGTTGCACGCCAGGACGATGCCGCCCGATTCCAGGAAGGCGTCGATAGTCGCGCCACGGCGGCCACCGGGAGCCGTGTTCTCACGGGACAGGAACGGGTTGTGCTTTACCGGGCTGCCTGACGAGTCGTTGATCTCGTTGGCGGCGCCGAGTTCGTGGCGTTCCCAGAAGGCGTGGCTCATGATCATCGGGATCGCTTCGTGGCGGATCACGAGGACGGTCGACGCATCCTTCGCCTGGTCGCCGTACACCTCCATCACGTTCTTCTTCCAGTCGATGGCCCGCCAGAGCCCGACGCCTTCGTTGATGATCGGGTTGTCGTAGACCGCGCGGAATTCGCCGGCGATTTTCTGGCGCCAGCTCACGTCCCAGTCGGCGCTGACCGGCTCCGGTCCGGGCGTCTCTGCACCTAACGCAGACGGGAGAAAGGCGCCGGTCGCGGACAGTGCCGCTACGCTGCCAAGGAACTGTCGCCGGTTGCCTTCCATTCAATCCTCCAGGTTGCCAGGTCGGGTCGATCTTAGGATAGGCGGCGGTACGGCTGGTAGACAGCCCGAAGGGATGGGCCGGTTGATGAGTTGATGAGTTGAACGGCCCGTGGACCATCCGGCTGACGTGCGGGTGCGCGGTCTGTTAGCATCCAGCCGATGCCCGGCGCACCACTCGCACTCGAAGTTCGCGGTCTCCGTAAGACGTTCGGCACGGTCGTGGCGGTGGACGGACTCGACCTCGAGGTCCGTACGGGAGAGTGCTTCGGCCTGCTCGGACCGAACGGCGCCGGCAAGACCACCACGATCGAAATCTGCGAAGGACTTCAGGAGCCGGATTCCGGCGATGTCATCATCCTCGGCCAGCGCTGGACGTCGGATGAACGCGCGCTGCGCGAACGGCTCGGCGTGCAGCTTCAGGAGACGCAGTTCTCCGAAAAGATCACGGTCGAGGAAACCATCGCACTGTTCCGCAGTTTTTTCAGGCGCGGACCGGCGGTCGATGAGATCATCGGGCTGGTCCAACTCGAGGAGAAGCGCGGAGCGCGGGTCGGCACGTTGTCCGGCGGGCAGAAGCAGCGGTTGTCGGTGGCGTGTGCGCTGGCCGGCGATCCCGACCTCCTGTTTCTCGACGAACCCACGACCGGCCTCGACCCGCAATCGCGGCGTCAGCTCTGGGACCTGGTGGAGCGGCTGCGTGCATCGGGACGGAGCATCGTGCTCACGACGCATTACATGGACGAGGCCGAACGGCTGTGTGACCGCATCGCGATCGTGGATTACGGCAAGGTCATCGCGATCGACACGCCGCGCGGGCTGATCCGTTCGTTAGGCGCTGAGCAGGTCGTCGAAGTGGAGCTGGGCGAAGGCGTGGAAGTCCCCGCCGGCCTGTTCGCGTCTACCACCGGCGTATTGGGGTCGCGGATCGACGGGCCGGTCTGGTCGCTCCAGGTGTCGGCCGCACATGAGGCGGTCCCTGCTGTGCTGAAGACACTCGAGCGTGCGGGCCTGTCGCTGACGGAGCTTCGCACGCACACCCCGACGCTCGAGGATGTCTTCGTGTCGCTGACGGGCCGCCACCTGAGGGAACAATGACAGAACCCGCCAGCGATCGTCCGCCGGCCTGGAATCCTCGTCAGGCAGATGGGCCATCGCCACTGCGGCAGCTGACGCTGATCCGGTTCCGTGAATTCCTTCGCGAACCGGAAGCCGTGTTCTGGACGTTCATCTTTCCGCTCCTCCTGGCGGGCGGCCTCGGGCTGGCGTTTCGATCGCGGCCGTCGGACGTCGCCAAGGTCGGGGTGCTCACCACCGCACCGGCGAGCGCGATGGTGACGGAGGCGCTGGCCGGCGACAGTTCGTTGCAACTCGTCAGCCTCGACGATACCGCCGCGGTCACGGCGCTGCGCATCGGGACCGTCGCCCTGGTGGTCGTGGCGCGCGATTCGAATGACGTCGAGTACCGGTACGATCAGGCCCGGACCGAGGCCCGCACGGCGAGGCTGATGGTCGACGAGGCGCTGCAACGGGCGCGAGGCAGAACCGACGCCGTGGCGGTGACCGAGTCGCTCGTGAGCGAACGCGGTTCGCGGTACATCGACTTCGTGCTTCCCGGCCTGCTGGCGATGAACCTGATGGGCAGCGGGATGTGGGGGATCGGCTTCAGCATCGTGGACGCGCGCAAGAAGAAGCTCCTCAAGCGATTCGTCGCGACGCCGATGCGGCGGCATCACTACCTGATGTCGTTCCTCGCCATGCGACTCGGCCTGATGGTCATCGAAGTCACGGTCATCTCCACGTTCGGGTACTTTGCGTTCGGCGTTCCCATGCGGGGGTCGCTGGTGGCGTTCAGCGTCGCCTGCCTGCTCGGCGCGCTGGTGTTCGGGTCGTTAGGCCTGCTGGTCGCGTCACGGGCGCGGACCATCGAGGCGGCCTCCGGCCTGATGAACCTGCTGATGCTGCCCATGTGGGTGGCGTCGGGCGTTTTCTTCTCGGCCGGCAATTTTCCCGATGCCGTGCAGCCGGTGATCCAGGCGCTGCCGCTGACGGCGGTCGTCGACTCCATACGAGGCATCATGATCCAGGGACTCGGTTGGCCGCAGCTCCTCCCCGAATTCGCGATCGCGGGCACCTGGCTCGTGCTCAGCTTTTCGATTGCACTCCGATTCTTCCGCTGGCGATGAGCGAATCGCGCACGAAGGTCGTCCTCGCGTTTGCGTCGGTCTACCTGATCTGGG
>CAMPKM010000496.1 GCA_946887155.1 uncultured Gemmatimonadota bacterium | reverse complement strand
CCGGTGAAGGGGACGACGGTTGCCGTGCAGGGCTTCGGGAACGTCGGCTCGATCACGTCGCAATTGCTGGCCAGGGAAGGGTGCAAGATCATCGCCGTGAGCGATCGCACCGGCGGCATTCACAACGCGGCGGGGCTGGACGTCGACGACCTGATCAACTGGGTGAAGCACCACAAGACGCTCGAGGGGTACGCGAAGGCGGAAGCGATCACCAACGAAGAACTGTTGACGCTCGATGTCGACGTGCTGGTGCCGGCCGCGCTGGAGAACGTCATCACGACGAAAAACGCCGCCAAGGTTCGTGCCCGGATCATCTGCGAGGGCGCGAACGGTCCGACGACCGCAGGGGCCGACGCGATCCTCGAGGAAAAAGGCGTGTTCGTCATCCCGGACATCCTGGCCAATGCCGGTGGCGTGACCGTGTCCTACTTCGAGTGGGTGCAGGACCGCGGCGGATATTTCTGGAGCGAGGACACGGTGAACGATCGCCTGCGGGACATCATGGTTCACGGTTTCCGCGACGTGCTCGAGCTCTCGAAGCAGCACAAGGTCAACATGCGAACGGCGTCGTACATGCTTTCCATCAGCCGGGTGGCGACGGTCCACCGGTTGAGGGGGATTTACGCGTAAGAAGCGAACTGGTCGTGGTTAGTGGTTATTTGAACTGGTACCAGTACTTCTACTCGTGGTACTGGTATCGATCGGACTGAAATCTTCATACTGGTGCGCTTTCGCGTCGTCGTCGTGGGTAAGCCGCCTGCGGGTCCACTGCGCGAGGCGATCGAATCGTATGAACTTCGAGCGGCTCGGTACTGGCCGCTCGACGTCATCGAAGTGCGGGCCGAGCCGGCGAAGTCGCGAACGCCTGACGAGGTGCGGCGGCTCGAGGGTGATCGCCTGCTGGAACGGGCGACGGGGTTCGTCGTGGCGCTCGACGAACGCGGCCGGGGAATGTCGAGTGAGGCGTTCGCCGCATGGGCCGCCGGGCGTCGTGAGCGGGCCGAAGACACCACGTTTGTCATCGGTGGCGCGTTTGGCCTGGCGAAGACCGTGCGAGACCGGTCGAAGCTCGTGCTGACCGTGTCGCCGTGGACCTTGCAGCACGAGATGGCGCGACTGCTGCTCGCGGAACAGCTGTATCGCGCGGGCACGATCCACCGTGGCGAGCCGTATCACAAGGCTGATTGATCGCCCGTCGCGGGCTCGAGTCACTCCCGCGCAACAGCGCTCCCGGCGAGATTTCCCACGGTCGAGTGCTCACTTCCCGGATGAATCAACGCACCCTGAAATCGCGGTCGGGCTGTTGTCGCTGTCGATGTAGCCGGCCGGCTGCGTCGAGGGACGGACGTTGAGCGACGTGCGTATCGAACCGGCGTCGCTGGGCGGGTCGCCGCTCTCGCGGCTGGCGCAGTCGGGGAACGCTCCGGCCGAATGGTATCCGGCGCGGCCAGGGACGCCTGACGAGTGGCGGCAGCGCGCCCGGCAGGTGAGTGGCACGACCAGCCCGCGGTGGCTTGAGGCATTGGCTCCCGCGTTCGGGCTCTCGTCAGGCGCGGCGGCCGACCGCCTCTCGCGCGTGGCGGCCGCCAACGGAGTCGTCGTGACCTCGGGACAACAGCCGGGACTCTTCGGCGGCCCGGTGTACACGTGGAGCAAGGCGCTGTCGGCCCTCGCCCTCGCCGACACGATCGAGAGTGAGACCGGCATACCCGCTGCACCGGTGTTCTGGGCGGCCACCGACGACAGCGACTTCGCGGAAGGGGCGTCGACCTATGTCGCCCGCATGGGAGGCGCCGACCTGCTGACGATCACGTCGTCGATGCCGGAAGGGTCGCGCGTCGCGGACATCCCCTTGCCGGATGTCCAGGAGCTGCTCGAAAAACTCGAGGCTGCGTGCGGATCGGCCGCCGAACCGCGCGTCATTCAATTCGTGCGTGCGGCCTACGCCGAGGGCACGACCGTTGGCGGTGCGTACGTCCGGCTCCTCCGGTCGATCCTCGAGCCGCTCGGCATCGCCGTGCTCGACGCCGCGCATCCGTCGACGACCCGCGCCGCGCATCCGCACCTCGTGCGTGCGCTGCACGAGCGCGAGCGCACCGCGCGCCTGCTATCGGCGCGTTCGAGCGCGCTGGTCAGCGCCGGCTATGAGCCGCAGGTCGCCGACGTTCCCGACCTGACGCTGGTGTTCCAGCGCCGCGGCGCGCTGCGGGAGCGCATTGCGCGCCAGAAAGCCTCCGTCACGGCCGCCACCGCCGAACCCGGGACACTGTCGCCTAACGTGTTGCTGCGTCCCGTCATCGAACGGGCATTGATGCCGACGGTTGCCTACGCCGCGGGTCCCGGCGAGATCGCGTATTTCGCGCAGGTATCGGCGGTCGCGGAAGCGGTGGGCCTCGAGGCGCCGCTGGCCGTGCCGCGCTGGAGCGCAACACTGATCGAACCGCATATCGCGGAAACGATGCAGCGCTACGAAGTCCGGCCGGAGGATTTTGCCGACCCGCACGCGGTGGAAACGCGACTGGCACGTGCCGCCTGGCCCGCCGGTGTGGCGCAGTCGCTCGAGCAGTTGCGGCGCAGCCTGGGCGAGCGCCTGGGCGATCTCAAGGCAGCACTGCAGGACCTCGATGGCCTCGCGCCCGCGGCGACGGTCGACGGCACGGGGCGCGCGATCGAATGGCGCCTGACGCGCCTGGAGCGGCGCATCAACGCCTCGGTCAAGCGGCGCGAAACGACCCTCCTGCGCGATCTCGCCACCGTACGCGCCTCACTCTACCCGGGCGGCGTCAGGCAGGAACGCGCCCTCAACCTCGTTCCGATGCTGGCGCGCCACGGACTCGGGCTGCTCGACGAGATGCGCACCAGCGCCGCCGTACATGCCCGGTCGCTC
>CAMPKM010000495.1 GCA_946887155.1 uncultured Gemmatimonadota bacterium | reverse complement strand
CGTTAGGCGGCACGGCATACGTCGCCGGCTTTGCCGGTGAAGCGCGCGGCGACGCGATCGACGCGGCTTCGGTGGAGCGCATCGCGGCGTTGATTGCCCCGCGCCTTCCCACGGCGGCATACCGCGGCCGCGATCCCGCCGTGCCTTACGTCGTCAGGCTGCTGAACTGTCCCCGGCAGGCCACGGCGGTCGCGTCGGGCGCGGCTCAAGCAGATTCTCTTGATCCCCGATGTAACTTCAAGTAGGCTACGGCGTTATGCGGTTTCCGGACTTCAACGAACGAGTCGCCGAGGTCCGCGGGCGAATAAGCGATGCCGTCGCGCGGGGCGGTCACGGGCAGAAGGTCCAAATCGTCGCCGTGACGAAGAACCACGGTCCGGAAGCCGCTGCGGCAGCGTGGGATGCGGGACTCCGGATCGTCGGGGAGAACCGTATCCAGGAAGCGATCGGAAAGATGGACCTGGTGTCTGAACCGGTGGAATGGCACCTCATCGGACACCTCCAGCGCAACAAGGTCAGGCACCTTGACCGCTTCTCATTGTTTCACGCGTTGGATAGTGAGCGTCTAGCCAAGGCGATAGGAGAGCGGGGAGAAGGGGTTCGGCCAGTGCCGGTGCTGGTGCAGGTGAACACGTCGGGCGAGGAAACCAAGGGCGGCTTCACGCTCGACGAACTGCGGGACGTGGCGCCGCGCCTGGCGGGGGAGCGGGGTATCGAGGTGCGCGGGGCGATGACGATGGCGCCTTACGACGCCCCGGAAAGCGTCCTCCGGGAAGTATTTGGCCGTTGTCGTCAGGCGGCTGAATTGCTGCGAAGCGCTGGAATGCCGGCCGGGGAATTGTCGATGGGCATGTCCGGTGATTATGAAACAGCAGTCGAAGAAGGCGCCACGATGGTGCGGCTGGGAACGATCCTGTTTGGGGAGAGACCATGAAGGACGAAGCCTTTCACCTGACTCCGCTGGACATCCGGCGGTATGACTTCGGCAGCGCGCTGCGCGGCTACGACAAGTCACGCGTGGACGAGTTCCGCGACCAGGCGGCGGCCGAGGTGGAATACCTGCTGCGCCAGTGCAATGAGCTCGAGAACAAGGCCAAGGGCTTTCACGAGCAGTTGCGTGCCTTTCGTGAGCGCGACAAGGCGCTGAACGAAGCCCTGATCTCGGCGCAGCAACTTCGCGGGGACATCCGGGAGCAGGCGGATCGCGAGGCGCAGCTCATTCTTCGTGAGGCGCGCGCCGAGGGTGAGAAGATCATCGAACAGGCGCGCTCCGAATCTCGCGCACTGCAGACGGAAATCGAGACACTGACGCGTACCCGTCGCGCGTTCCTCGCGCAGCTTCGCATGACGGTGCAACGGCAACTATCGGAGATCGACGCCGCCGAGGGGTCGATATATCCGAGCGTGAATGCCCAGGGTGACTCCCAGGAGCAGGCGCCGTGGGTGGATGACCTGGTGAAAAAGTAGATCGGGTGTCCGGGGTGGTGCCTCGTCACCACGGTCCTGCACGAACCGCGTTAGGACGTAACGTAGTCATCAGGGCGCAATTGAGCGCCACCGCGTTCGCGCTGACAATCCTGCGTCTGTATTGGAAACTGTCGCGCGGTACGACCCACACCGCGCCAACAAGGGATCGACGAGCGGATTCGTCAGGCTGCTCTGCATGACTTGCCCAATCCGTTTTCGGTGGCCGAGCTGCATAGCCGCGCCAATCTTCGCACCATACATTTGAGCGTCTCGCACGCTCCGAATGACGGCCGATCTCCAGACACAGCTCCAGACATCTCTCGGAACGGCATACACCCTCGAGCGCGAACTCGGCGGCGGAGGCATGTCCCGCGTGTTCGTCGCGGAGGATACGCGCCTCCAGCGAAAAGTCGTCGTCAAGGTTTTGTCGCCGGAACTCGGCGCCGCGCTCAGCATGGAGCGCTTCGAGCGCGAGATCCGCGTCGCGGCTTCGCTGCAGCAGGCGAACATCGTGCCGGTCCTTGCCGCTGGCGATGCGAATGGGCTCCCGTATTTCACCATGCCGTTCGTCCAGGGCGAATCGCTCCGCAAACGGCTGACGGAAGGACCGGCGCTCATCATGCCGGAAGTTGTCCGAATCCTCGGCGATGTCGCACGAGCGCTCGCGTATGCGCATGAACAGGGCGTCGTCCACCGTGACATCAAGCCGGACAACGTGCTGCTGTCCGCGGGGACCGCTGTGGTCACGGATTTCGGGATCGCCAAGGCGATTTCGGCAGCACGCACCGCTGGTGACAGCGCAACGCTCACCGAGGTAGGGACGTCGATCGGAACGCCTGCGTACATGGCTCCCGAGCAGGCGGCAGGCCAGCCGGACGTGGATCATCGCGCCGACATTTACGCTTTTGGCTGCATGGCGTATGAACTCCTGGCCGGGCGGCCGCCTTTCGAAGGCGGTCCGGCGCACCGGATCCTGGCGGCGCACATCAGCCAGGCGCCCGTTCCGGTTGAACAAGTAAACCCGGCGGTGCCGGCCTCGCTGGCGACGCTGGTGATGCGATGCCTCGCCAAGGATGCCGATGACCGCCCACGCGATGCCGCTGAGTTGACCCAGCTGCTGGACGGCGTGACGAGTGGCGTCCCGCCCGCCTCGCCGGGAGACACGGCCAACTGGTCCATCATGCTGCGCCGGGCGTTGGTTGCGTGGGTGGTCTCGTCAGGCGTCGTCCTGCTGCTCGCCCGCATCGCGGTGTCCGCGTTAGGCCTGCCGGACTGGGTGCTGTCAGGTGCCGGAGCGGTGATGCTCCTCGGCCTTCCGGTAATCCTGCTGACGGCGTATGTGCACCGGGCGTCCTACCGGGCGCTGGCCGCGACGCCGACGCGGACGCCGGGTGGTGGCGCCCAGGCACCGGGCGCGCTCGCTAC
>CAMPKM010000494.1 GCA_946887155.1 uncultured Gemmatimonadota bacterium | reverse complement strand
GAAGGAATCGTCAAAGGAACGAATGTCTCCTATTTGCTTCGCCTTCTTCGAGCACCGTCCCGTCGTTTTCCACCACCAGTTCGACCCCCTCGGCAACGACGCGCACGTCGAGCCAGACCCGCAGGACCTCCTGGCCGGCGTCGAGTCCGTGCACGACGGCGTTTTCGACGATGGGCTGCAGGAGGAGAACTGGAACCAGTAATTGGCCCGCGTCAGGCGCGACGTGACACTCGTATTGCAACCGTTCGCCGAACCGCATCCGTTGCAGGGCGAGGTACTTCTCCGCCAGCGCTACTTCTTCATCGACGGTGATCTCGTCACGGCCGTCTTCGCGCAACGACGCATGCAACAGTTCACCCAGTTGTTCGATCGCCGCGACGGCCCGCCTGGGTTGCACGCCGGCGGCCAGCGCCGCGATGCCATTCAGTGTGTTGTACAGAAAGTGCGGCTGCAACTGCGCCCGCAGGGCCGCCAGCCGTGCCGATTGCAACTGGCCCTCCAGTTGCGACGCGCGCAGCGTGCGCCGCTGGCGCTCGCGGAATTCGGTGATACCCCACGCCGCGAACAACACGCCGGCGTACATCGAGATGACGTTCGGCATGGTATTCAGCCACGATCGCGTCAGGCGCGGAATCATGGAGAACATGAATACCACCTGCGGATTGGTGATCGTCACGGCCCACGCATCGGCCATCGCGTGGGCCGCCGTTGTCGCGACAAACAATGACGCGTGCAGCGCAACGATTGAACCGCGCAGCGGCACGATCGGATAACGCACCCCGACGTGCAGCACGAACGGCAGGATGACCGCCAGCAGGATCCATCGTGGCGTGGTCGACGCCACCGCCGCCATCACCTCGATGGGAAACCCATGCGTGCCGGCGACGTGGTGCGCCTCCAGCGCACTGATCGCCCCCATCGCCAGGCAGACGATAACCACGGCCAGTGTCGCGGCCCGAGGCGGCGACACTGAATTGACCATGGTGCTTTCGGGTGTGTTACTGCTCAGAAATTCCCCCGCGTTTCGCAGGCCTTCGCCGGTGCGACGAAAGGTACCGGGTCGCGGGCCCAGCCTTCAACGCGATGGCGTGCCAGCGGTCCCCAGGCGTTACGAACGGTCCCCTGGCGCTTCGGTCAGGGGTGACCCTGGAGCATGGCGAAGGTGATCGACGTCCCGCGCATGGGCTGTTCGGGGGAGGACTTTACCGTGAGCCGGAACGCGCCGCGTTTCGACTTGACGCCGAGCGTGACCTCGAGTTGCTGGTTGTCATGCACGATCATGAGCGAGAGCGGGCCGTGGTCGGTGTACAGTTGCCGGTAAGTGCGAAGTCGTTCTTCCATCGGACGGTTCGGGTCCGATGCCATCCACGACTCCAGGAACGCCTTCATCACCCCATCGTCACCACTGTTGAATGCCTTGATGTATTCGCTGGCGATATGACCCGCGTGCGAGTCAGGAATAGCGACGTCCGTGGCGTGAGTCGCGCCCTTCTCTGCGACAGGATTGGAGTGGCTCGGTGCACCACCACCCGGATTGGCGAGGGCGCGCCAGTCATCCAGCGTTATGCGTCCGACGAGTTCGACCTTCCCATCGGCCGTGTGTCGGATGACAGCTGCCTCGCTCTCGGCGATATCTCCCGGCTTGATACCGGGCACATGGAGTTCGATCACAAAGTGGTGCGTGACAATAAGGCGGTTCGTGCCGGCCCTGGGCGCCTTCGCCACCAATGCCGCCTGATCCGGCGTAGCCGGAAAGCTGCGCAGGACCATCGTCGTGCTGGTCGGCTTCCCCGCCGCATACTCCGCCGTTTCCACGCAACGATACATGGGGCTGGAGAGAATGTCGGCGAACTGGATACCGTACTTCCGGAACACGACGCCCATCAGCGCGGCGTCCCTGATGCCGTCATCGTTGAGATTGCGCTGCTGGCTGCGCTCGACGGGCACCGGATCCCGCTGTTCGTTGAACGACCGGTCCGTGCGCGCGTGGCGCAGCAAGACCGTGTACCCTCCCTTGCGCAAAGCGTCCATGAGCTGCTCGCGCCGCAGTTCGGTCGAGCCCGAACCGGGGATGAATAGACCCGTCACCAGGGCAAGCAACGATAGGGCGTGAACCATGAGATCTCCGCGTTGAGTGTTCGACGGTCGACGCACGCTGACACGCACGGGCACGCCGGGCAATCGAGGGCACCCCAGGCGGTTCGCCCGTGTTGCAAGCGGTGCCGTGCGCGGAGGCTGGCAGCCACTTCCGGGTGCCCGGGATCGTTATGCATGAGCCGTCGGTGTCGACGACGGGTATCCAGACGCCGAGGTGTGCAGCCTCGACCGCTCGAGATCTCCGGAGGAGTCCCATGGCCGTGAAACTGCTAGGTCACCCCGTGCACCAGATGCTGATCGTGTTCCCGCTTGGCCTGCTCGGCGCAGCGGTGCTGTTCGACATCATCGCCATGACCATCGATTCGATCGGGCTGCAGGCTGCAGCGTACTACATGATCGGGGCCGGCGTGATCGCCGGGTTGCTCGCCGCGCCGTTCGGCTTCATCGACTGGCTCGGAATCCCGTCGAACACGCGCGCCAAGTCCATCGGCGCCGTACATGGCCTGGGCAACGTCGTCGTGGTGGTGCTCTTTGCCGCCAGCTGGTACCTGCGACGCCCCGATCCGCTGGCGCCGAGCGCCTCCGCGTTAGGCCTGTCGATCGCGGGCTTCCTCGTTGCGCTGGTCACCGGCTGGCTCGGCGGTGAACTCGTCGACCGACTCGGCGTCGGCGTCGACGCGGGAGCCAACGTCAACGCCCCAAGCTCGCTTTCGGGACGGCCCGTCGGCTAACCCTGTACCGACCCTGTCAGGAAGAACGACCACTGAATCCAGCCGGCCACCACGGCCAGTGGAA
>CAMPKM010000493.1 GCA_946887155.1 uncultured Gemmatimonadota bacterium | reverse complement strand
ATCCTGGACCAGGTCACGAACGGGGTGGCGGTCCGCATGGCGGTGCTGTACCTGCTCGCGGGCGGTCATCCCGAGCTGACCGAGGCAGCGAAATCAGGTTGATGAGTTGAAGAGTTGAAGAGGGTTGATTCCCGATTCCCGATTCCCGATTCCCGAATGTCTCTGTTGCTCAGGAACGGTCGCATCATCGATCCCTCGCAGGGGATCGACGCCATCGGCGATGTGCTCGTCGAGGGTGAATCCATCAGTCACGCCGGCACGTCGTTAGGCGAGGTGCGCCAGGATGGCGGACTCGAGGTCATCGATTGCTCGGGGCTGATCGTTTCACCAGGCTTCATCGACGTGCACTGCCACCTGCGCGAACCGGGGCGCGAAGACGTCGAGACCATCGCCACTGGAGCGCGGGCTGCGGCGGCGGGTGGGTTCACGGCGGTTTGCGCGATGCCGAACACCGACCCGGTCACCGACAACCAGGCGGCGGTCGGATTCATCGTCAGGCAGGCGCAGCGGGCGAAATCGGCGCGCGTCTATCCCATCGGCGCCGTCTCGGTCGGACAGAAGGGGGAATCGCTCGCCGAGTTCGGCGAAATGGTGGGCGCCGGCGCGGTGGGGGTGAGCGACGACGGCAAGCCGGTCGCGACCGCGCAACTGATGCGCACCGCGCTCGAGTACGCGCGCACGTTCAACATCCCGGTCGCCGATCACTGCGAGGAGATGTCACTGGCCGCCGGCGGCGCCATGAACGAAGGCGTCGTCTCCGCGCGGCTCGGACTCAAGGGAATCCCGTCTGAAGCAGAAGAGATCATGGCCATCCGGGACATGCTCCTCGCGCGCCGGACGGGCGGACACGTGCACCTCTGTCACATGAGCACGCGCGGTTCGGTGGAACTGATCCGCTGGGGCAAGGATCGCCACATTCGCGTGACCGCCGAGGTCTGCCCGCATCACCTGTCGCTCACCGAGGAATCCATCGGCGCGTACGACACGAACGCCAAGATGAATCCGCCGCTGCGAACGGCGGATGACGTGGCGGCGCTCCAGGAAGCCGTTCGCGACGGCACGATCGACCTCGTTGCCACAGATCATGCGCCGCACCACTACGACGAGAAGGAGCGCGAGTTCTCCGATGCGCCTAACGGCATCGTGGGACTGGAAACCGCGCTGGCGGTGGTGGCGACGCACCTCGTCGTGCCCGGCATCCTGAGCTGGCCGACGCTCGTCGACCGGATGTCCAGCACCCCGGCCCGGGTCTTCGGGCTGGCCGGTGGCACATTGCGCCGCGGGAGTGTGGCGGACATCACAATCTTCGACCCGGTCGTGGAATGGACGGTCGATCCGGACCGCTTCCTCTCGAAGGGGCGGAATTCTCCCTACCGCGGAAAGCGCCTCACCGGCCGGGCGACCTGTACCATCGTCGGCGGACGGGTCGTCTACCAGTCAGAAGGCGGAGGGCGGACGGCGGATGGCGAGCGGTGAGCGGCGATATTCGGCGCGAGATCGTTCGCGTCTGCCGGCGCCTGTACCAGCGAGGCTTGATCGCGGGGCCCGACGGGAACGTCTCGGCTCGCCTCTCCGCTGACCATATCCTGGTAACACCTCGCGGATTCTCGAAAGCCGACGTGGAGGAGCATGACCTCGTGCTGGTGACCATGGACGGGAACAGGGTCGAAGGAAGGCACGACGTGTCGTCCGAAGTCGCGATGCACCTGGCGGCGTACCGGGCGCGCGACGATGTCGCGGCGGTGGTGCACGCGCACCCGCCGACCGCCACCGCCTTCGCCGTCGCCGGCGAGGGGTTGCCCGGGGATGTCCTTCCCGAGCTGACGGTGCAACTGGGCGCCGTGCCGCTCGTGCCCTACGCCACACCCGGGACGGCGCCCAGTTGCACCGTCAGCTCGGGAAGGACATCCCCGGGCAACCCCTCGCCGGCGACGGCGGCATTGCCGGCGGCGATGGCGCCGTTCCTGCCTAACTACGACGCCTTCCTGCTCGCCAACCATGGCGCCACCACGCTGGGGCGGACGGTCGGCGAGGCGCACCAGCGGATGGAGAGCGTGGAGCACTGCGCTAATATCCTCTTGACGGCGCGACTGCTCGGGCGCGTTAATGCGTTGGGCGCCGAAGACGTTCGGGTTCTCGAAGCCGTACGACGTCGGTACCGCGCGGGCACGCCGGACGCGGCAGCGGGCGCGGATCGGGGGAGCGAGGCATGACGAGTACAAAGCCAAAGCCAAAGCCGATGGATGACCTGAACGGCCTGCTCGAAGAGCGGGCGCGCTACGAAAAGTGGATCGCGCAGCTCCTGGCCAAGCGCGAGCAGACACCCACGAACGTGTACGAGCGCGTACGCACGGACTACCTGTCGCGCCTCGACGGCGTGATGACGCAGCTCCGCAGCAAGGGCGAAGGGTTGCAGGTGACCGCTACGTCCCTCGAGCAGCAGGTGGCAGCGCTCGGAACCGAGGAGAGCCAGCGTCGCGACGTCCGGGCTGAAATCGAGCTGCGCGCGATGGTCGGGGAGTACAGCGCCGAGCGGGCGAACTCCGAGCTCGCGGCCTGCGATGCGGAACTCGCCCGGCTGGAAACCGAGCGGAACACGGCCGCCGGCGAACTGGCGCGCTTGCAGGAAATCCTGTCCGCCATCAGCGAGCCGTCGGTCGGCCAGCAGCGTGCTTCCGCGGCGCCAGCGACGGCGCCCTCAACGCCGCCTTCCGCCGCCGCTCCCGCGTCGCGTCCGTTAGGCGCGCCGACGCCGATCGAGAGCGATACCACGGAGGAGCTGGCGTTCCTCAACTCGGTCGTCGAGCGAGGTGAGCCCGCGAAGACGCCGGCTGCCGCGGCACCGGCACAACCGGCGGCGCCAGTCCACCTGTCCGATGACATCCCGATCGTGACC